>NZ_JANEWL010000118.1:0-13396 GCF_028069815.1 Citrobacter sp. Awk 2 | reverse complement strand
ATATTGTTTTATAACGAAATAACTAGCTTGCTAACAATGGAGTTGAGTCTACCTATTTATAGGTAAATCTTATTAATGCATATCAAACAGGAGTGACCCTCCGCGAACGGAGGGTAAAAATTTATTGCGGTTCAGCTACGTGTCCGTCTTGAGAAGGGCTACTGTTTGCGGGCGCGTTACCGCTGTGGGTTCGGGTATAGAGGATCTTATGCGTATCATTAGCACAATGACCGACCACCAGTGAATCAGGCTGATCGGCCTGGTCATTAGGAACAATATTCAGCGTGAAACTGGATTCCGCGACACCATTATTCATAATGCGCTGTTCGATATCACTCTTCACGCGCTCACAGGACGCGGGTGCCGCCAGGATCTGCGGGGAAGCGACCAGTAATAAGCTCGCGGCAATTCCTGCTATGTATTTCATCATCAACTCCTTTCGTGATCGACATAAACTAAGATTAGCATTTCTGGTGTAAATAACTGTATTTGCTAATATGATTGAGAATTATCTACTTATCCCGGTGAAAAATGTGAAGAAACAGACCCTGTTAGGTTTCCTGTGTATCGTGTTGGTTGGGTGTGATAACGCCAAAGGGCTGGTTTCCTTTACGCCGGAAATGGCCAGCTTCTCCAATGAGTTTGATTTTGATCCGCTCCGCGGCCCGGTGAAAGATTTTAGTCAAACACTGCTCAACGACAAAGGCGAAGTGACCAAGCGCGTCACAGGTACGCTCTCGCAGGAAGGCTGTTTTGATACGCTGGAATTGCATGATGTCGAAAATAATACGGGTATGGCATTAGTGCTGGATGCGAACTTCTATCGGGATGCAGAAACGCTGGAAAAACGGATCCGTTTACAGGGGAAATGCCAACTGGCGGAACTGCCTTCTGCGGGCGTAGTGTGGGATACCGACGATAACGGTTTTGTTGTGTCCGCCACGGGAAAAGAGATGAAGGTGCAGTACCGGTATGACGCGGAAGGCTACCCGCTCGGCAAAACCACCATCAGTAAGGACAATACGCTGCAGGTTGACGCTAAACCGTCAGTCGATCCATTGAAAAAACTGGATTACACGGCAGTAAGCATGCTGAACGATCACCCTTTAGGTAACGTCAAACAAACCTGTGAGTATGATTCGTATGCTAATCCGATCAACTGCCAGCTGGTTATCGTTGACGAAAGCGTTAAGCCGGCAGTTGAGCATCATTACTCGATTGAAAACACCATTGATTACTACTAACCGTTTTTACTGAGCGGTAGGTTGTAACAGGTTGGAACCCGGTGTTTTGTGGTCGGCCAGATATTGCTGTTGGAAGATACACATGCGAATGGTGTTACGGTATTGGCCGTTAATAAAGAACTCATGAATCAGTTCACCTTCCACCATAAAGCCAAGTTTGCGGTAGATGTGAATTGCTTTTTCGTTCTCTTTATCAACGATCAGATACAGCTTATATAAGTTAAGCACGGTAAAACCGTAATCCATCGCCAGTTTTGCCGCGCGCGTTGCCAGACCTTTGCCCTGGTAATCCGGGGAAATGATGATCTGAAATTCAGCCCGGCGGTGCACATGGTTTATTTCAACCAGCTCCACCAGCCCGGCTTTTTCACCGTCACACTCGACCACAAACCGGCGTTCACTTTGGTCGTGAATGTGTTTGTCATACAGGTCTGACAGCTCAACAAACGCTTCGTAAGGTTCTTCAAACCAGTAGCGCATGACGCTGGCGTTGTTATCAAGTTGATGGACGAAACGTAAATCTTCACGCTCCAGCGGGCGCAGCTTTACACTGAGGGCGCTTGCCATATCGTATCCTTTCAATATCTTCTGGTGAGCACAATGATTATGGGGCAACGGTGCGGCCAGTGCGGCGATCGAGACAACGCAGGGTGTTAGGCTCCCAATACGCATTCAGGTTCGCGCTTTGTTCGCATTTATCACGGCTATCAAAAGCAGCGTCGGCTTTGTCCCACTCTTTCTCTGTACGCTTGTTGACTTTCTGACGCAACTGACGCGTATCGTTCCATTGTTCCTTTTCCATTGCGGCCTGTTGACGACTTTGCGCACTGTCCCCGGACTCTATGACCAGTTTACTGGTTTCAGCAAATGCGGAAGAGGTGTACACAGCCGCCGCCAGCGTCAGCATGGCCGTCAGGCACAGGCGTTTGGTCAGTGTAATTTTCATGGCGAATTCCTTTAATGAGAAAGGGAAAAAAACGATAAAACAGGGTTAAATTCTACACTATTCCTGCGCCAGGGCATACCCACTGCGCGCATATGGATACGTTGGACATATTCTGTCGTATCATGGTTAAACCGAAGGTAACTGAATAACTTCAATGCTTAAGACAACATTACTTTTCTTCGTCACCGCGTTATGCGAAATCATTGGCTGCTTTTTACCCTGGTTGTGGCTTAAGCGTGGGGCGACGGCCTGGTTGCTGGTTCCCGCTGGGGTGTCATTAGCGCTGTTCGTCTGGTTGCTGACGCTACATCCGGCGGCGAGCGGGCGGGTATATGCCGCGTATGGTGGTGTCTATGTGGTGACTGCATTGCTATGGTTACGCATTGTCGATGGCGTAAAACTGAGCCTGTACGACTGGTCCGGTGCGTTAGTGGCACTGTGTGGGATGTTGATCATCGTGGCTGGATGGGGGCGCGCATAGCGCCTTTTTTGTGATCAGTGAGCGCTTTTTTGATATTTATACTTGTATGGTAGTAGTTCAGTTGGGTAAATTTCCTGCATCACAAGAAGAGATGCAAGGATTGAAAAATGAAGATTGTCGGGGCTGAAGTTTTTGTTACCTGTCCAGGACGTAATTTTGTCACGCTGAAAATCACGACAGACGATGGGATCACCGGATTAGGGGATGCCACGCTAAACGGGCGTGAATTATCCGTGGCGTCCTACCTGAAAGATCATGTGTGTCCACAGCTAATTGGGCGTGATGCGCATCGAATTGAGGATATCTGGCAGTTTTTCTACAAGGGGGCATACTGGCGTCGCGGCCCGGTAACGATGTCGGCGATTTCTGCGGTGGATATGGCCCTGTGGGATATCAAAGCGAAGGCGGCGAATATGCCGTTGTACCAGTTGCTGGGTGGCGCATCACGCGAAGGCGTCATGGTGTACTGCCACACAACGGGTCATTCCATTGATGATGTGCTGGAGGATTACGCGCGTCATAAAGAGATGGGGTTTAAAGCGATCCGTGTGCAGTGTGGCGTACCGGGGATGAAGACCACCTACGGTATGTCTAAAGGTAAAGGCCTGGCCTACGAACCTGCGACCAAAGGCCAGTGGCCGGAAGAGCAGCTGTGGTCAACGGAGAAATATCTCGATTTCACACCGAAATTGTTTGAAGCCGTCCGCAACAAATTTGGTTTTGATGAACATCTCCTGCATGACATGCATCACCGCCTGACGCCAATTGAAGCGGCCCGTTTTGGCAAGAGCATTGAACAATACCGTTTATTCTGGATGGAAGACCCAACCCCAGCTGAAAACCAGGCGTGTTTCCGCTTGATCCGTCAGCATACGGTCACGCCGATTGCCGTAGGGGAAGTCTTCAACAGTATCTGGGACTGCAAGCAGCTTATTGAAGAACAGCTGATTGACTATATTCGCACCACTATTACCCACGCAGGCGGTATCACCGGTATGCGTCGTATTGCTGATTTTGCCTCACTTTATCAGGTTCGCACGGGTTCTCATGGACCTTCCGATTTGTCGCCAGTCTGCATGGCCGCTGCGCTGCATTTCGATCTGTGGGTACCAAACTTCGGGGTGCAGGAATATATGGGTTACTCAGAACAGATGTTGGAAGTGTTCCCGCATAACTGGACCTTTGATAACGGCTATATGCACCCAGGTGACAAACCAGGGCTCGGTATTGAGTTTGACGAAAAACTTGCAGCGAAATATCCGTACGATCCCGCATATCTGCCGGTCGCCCGCCTTGAAGATGGCACGCTGTGGAACTGGTAAGGAGTGATTTGTTATGAATAGTATTGTGATTGAAAAACCGAATACGCTTGTTATCGCGCAGCGACCAGTACCAGAACCTTCAGCAGGAGAGGTCCGGGTAAAAGTAAAACTGGCGGGGATTTGCGGTTCAGACAGCCATATTTATCGTGGACATAATCCATTTGCGAAATATCCGCGAGTTATTGGCCATGAATTCTTTGGTGTAATAGATGCTGTTGGTGAAGGAGTAGAGCGTTCGCGTATAGGTGAACGTGTGTCCGTTGATCCGGTTATCAGTTGTGGACATTGCTACCCTTGTTCAATTGGTAAACCAAATGTTTGCACCTCGCTGGTTGTATTGGGTGTTCATCGTGATGGCGGTTTTAGTGAGTACGCGGTTGTACCCGCGAAAAATGCCTGGTTAATCCCTGACGCAGTGAAAGATGAGCACGCTGTTATGGTGGAACCTTTTACCATCGCGGCGAACGTGACCGGACAAGTTCAACCAACAGAGAACGATATCGCACTGATTTACGGAGCCGGCCCGATGGGGCTCACGACTGTTCAGGCACTTAAACATGTTTACAACGTAAAAACAGTAGTGATTGCAGACAGAATTGACGAACGTCTGACGATGGCAAAACAGTGCGGTGCTGACTGGACAGTCAATAATGGGCAGCAATCATTGCAGGATTTTCTTGCTGAGAAGGCGCTGAAACCTACGATTATTGTGGATGCGGCTTGTCATCCATCCATTTTACAGGAGGCTATCACGCTGGCATCACCGGCTGCGCGAATCGTTTTAATGGGATTCTCCAGCGAGCCTTGCCAGATTGTGCAGCAAGGTATTACAGGGAAAGAGCTTTCAATCTATTCTTCAAGATTAAATGCAAATAAATTCCCGGTTGTGATTGATTGGTTGGTCAAAGGACTTATCGACCCTAATAAACTCATTACCCATACTTTTGACTATCACCACGTTACCGACGCAATTGAATTGTTTGAGAAAGATCAGCAGCACTGCTGCAAAGTTTTACTCACATTCACTGAATAATATTTATAACTGCGAGTAAGTGGTACGCATCTTACCTTTTAGAGATAGCCAATATGAATCAAGAAAAACACGAAAGGTCAACGAAAGATCTGGTGAGAGCAGCCGTTTCAGGATGGTTAGGGACAGCTCTCGAATTTATGGATTTCCAATTATATTCATTGGGTGCCGCACTGGTATTTCATGAAATATTTTTCCCGGAACAATCTGCCGCGATGGCACTCATTCTGGCAATGGGTACATACGGGGCAGGGTATATTGCACGAATAGTTGGAGCATTTATTTTCGGTAAAATGGGGGATAGTATTGGTCGAAAAAAAGTGCTGTTTATTACAATAACTATGATGGGGATCTGTACAACATTAATTGGTGTGTTACCGACATATGCGCAAATTGGAATTTTTGCTCCTGTTTTGCTGGTGACGCTGCGTATTGTGCAGGGACTTGGTGCAGGAGCCGAAATCTCTGGTGCGGGTACAATGCTCGCAGAGTACGCACCAAAAGGAAAACGCGGTATCATTTCCTCTCTTGTTGCAATGGGAACTAACTGCGGCACATTAAGTGCTACTGCAATCTGGGCCGTGATGTTCTTTGCCCTTGATCGTGAGGAATTGTTAGCCTGGGGTTGGCGAATTCCGTTCCTGGCGAGTGTAGTGGTTATGATTTTTGCCATCTGGTTGCGAATGAACCTCAAAGAAAGTCCAGTATTTGAGAAAGTTAATGATGAGGAAAATGCACCTGCATTAAATAACCCGTCAGAAAATACGCTGGGTGCAATGTTTAGTAGTAAGTCTTTCTGGTTGGCAACCGGCTTACGTTTTGGACAGGCGGGTAACTCAGGTTTAATTCAGACTTTCCTTGCCGGATATTTGGTGCAAACACTGTTGTTTGATAAATCAATACCGACAGATGCCTTAATGATTAGTTCTGTTCTTGGCTTTATTACAATACCTTTATTAGGCTGGTTGTCAGATAAATTTGGTCGCCGTTTGCCATATATAATTCTGAATATATCTGCAATTATTCTTGCTTATCCAATGTTATCGATTGTTGTAGATAAAACGTATAGCCCCGGCGTCATTATGACAGCGCTGATTGTTATTCATAATTTTGCGGTGCTGGGATTGTTCGCACTCGAAAATATTACCATGGCTGAAATGTTCGGCGCGCGTAATCGCTTCACCCGAATGGCAATTTCAAAAGAGGCCGGTGGATTGGTGGCCGTTGGTTTTGGTCCTGTTCTGGCTGGTATTTTCTGTAACATGACAAATTCCTGGTGGCCGATTCTGGTGATGGTTATGGCTTACTCGCTCATTGGTTTGGTTTCAGCACTGCTAATGCCTGAAGTGAAAGACCGTGATTTGAGTGTCCTGGAAGATGCTGCGGAAGTGAGCAAAACCGAGAAGGTTCGTGCCGGAGCCACTCAGGCAGGCTAGTACGGACAGGGTATGGTCAGGTCTGAACTGATGGCCTGACCATGCTATTACACAGCTTTAAATGATGTCATACCAATCATAGAAAGTTTAATGCAAATCAAAACATACAACCATACAGGCGTTACTCTGAGACAGTCCTGATTTCATTGATAAGTAGGTCATACAATGCAAAACAAGCTCTTAGCGGCAAAGGCTGCACTTCCTGGCTACGATCGTACAAAACTGGTTCCGCGTATTGTTCACCTGGGGTTCGGTGCTTTCCACCGCGCACACCAGGGGGTATACGCTGACATTCTGGCAGCAGATCACAACAGTGACTGGGGATATTGCGAAGTAAACCTGATTGGCGGTGAGCAGCAGATTGCTGATTTGAAACAGCAAGATAACTTGTACACCGTTGCGGAGATGTCTGCGGATGCCTGGACAGCAAGAGTTGTTGGCGTGGTTAAAAAGGCGTTGCATGCGCAGGTTGATGGTCTGGAAGCTGTACTGGCTGCGCTGTGCGAACCGCAGGTGGCGATCGTTTCCCTGACCATAACTGAGAAGGGGTATTGCCATTCTCCGGCAACCGGGCAATTGATGTTGGATAACCCGATGATTGCCGCCGACCTGCAAAACCCAAAACAGCCGAAGACCGCGCCGGGTGTGGTGGTTGAAGCACTTGCACGCCGTAAAGCCGCAGGTTTAGGTGCGTTTACCGTGATGTCCTGCGACAACATGCCAGAAAACGGTCATGTGATGCGCAATGTTGTGACCGCATATGCACGCGCGGTGGATGCTGAGCTGGCTGCATGGATCGAACAACATGTGACGTTCCCGTCAACAATGGTTGACCGTATTGTCCCGGCGGTAACCCCAGATACGCTGGACAAAATTGAACAACTTACCGGGGTACGCGATCCGGCTGGTGTGGCATGCGAACCGTTCCGTCAGTGGGTCATTGAAGATAACTTTGTCGCTGGGCGTCCAGAGTGGGAAAAAGCCGGGGCTGAACTGGTGGCAGATGTTATCCCGTTCGAAGAGATGAAGTTGCGCATGCTTAACGGCAGCCACTCTTTCCTTGCTTACCTTGGCTACCTGGCAGGATATCAACACATCAACGACTGTATGGGGGATGAGAACTATCGTGTCGCCGCTCGCGCGTTGATGCTGCAGGAGCAAGCACCAACATTGAAAGTGAAAGGGGTGGATCTCCAGCATTATGCTGACTTGCTGATTGATCGCTATAGCAACCCGGCGTTGCGCCACCGTACCTGGCAGATTGCCATGGATGGTAGTCAGAAACTGCCGCAACGTATGCTTGACTCTGTGCGTTGGCACATTGTGCACGGTAGTGGTTTTGATCTGCTTGCACTCGGTGTGGCGGGTTGGATGCGCTATGTCGGGGGTGTGGATGAGCAGGGACAAGCAATTGAAATTAGCGATCCGCTGCTGCCAGTGATCCAGAAAGCGGTACAGAACAGTCACGAAGGTGAAGATCGTGTGCAGGCGCTATTGGCTATTGACGCTATTTTTGGTGACGAACTGCCACAGATTGAACTGTTTAAAAAGCGGGTTACAGAAGCGTACCTGACTTTGCTGGCGGAAGGCGCGAAAGCAACGGTTGCGAAATATGCTGCGAAATTACAGTCAGTAAGATAACTCTCTATGTCGCCATCCGGCTTTAACAACAGCCAGATGGCGCATTGTTTTTGGCATTCACACCAATTAGTTCATGCCTAAACGAATCAGTTCGAGGGGGGCATATTTGCCTTCACATCCTTCGATTTCCACTGTTTTACCGCGGCGGATTTGCTCAGCGGTCAGGCCATCGGTGTCAATGGCTGTAATACGGCCAGTGAGTCCGGTGTCACTAATCATGACACGGCTGCCAGTGGTGATTGCGTTGCGGTTACGATCGTATGTTTTCATGGTGTTTTCTCCTTTCCAACTTACCGTCAAAGCCCGTGGGCTTTTAGTCCCACGTAACGGGCGCAATATAAATACGCTTCTCGTTAATGATTTTTTTTGTTTTCGATCAAAATCACAGCTTTTTTTATGGGGATATGCAGGAGAGGGGATTGTTCGGGGAAACTCACCTCAGTGAGAGGTGAGCTACGTATTAGTCTTCGCTAAACCAGTCGCTATTTTCCTGACGAATAAGCTGAACAGATTCGCTAATTTCCTGTAGATGCAGCTTCATTGCATACTCGACGGCATCGCCATCATGTTTTACCAGCGCTGCAAAGATATCATGGTGCTGACGAAGTAGCATTTCAGGTGGGGAGACATGATCCAGACTCATATAGCGCACCCGGTCAATCGTGGCTTTAATATTCTCGACGGTGTCCCAGGCAAGCTGGCAATCAGCGATTAATGCCAGTTTCTGATGAAATTCATCATCAAGCTGGAAAAAATCGTTGAGCTGCTTACGGTCAATGGCAATGCGTTGCTGATGCAGGTTTTGTTCAAGTTGATAGCACTGGTTGTCGGTGATCATCGAGGCGGCGCGGCGGGCCACGGCACACTCAATGGCCTGACGTACAAAACAGCCATTTTGCACCTGCGACAGCGAGATTTTATTCACGTAACTGCCACGTTGTGGACGGATCTGAATCAAACCGTTTTCTGCCAGTTTGATGAATGCTTCTCGTACCGGTTGGCGAGACACGTTAAAGCGTACGGAAACCTCTTTCTCCGACAATGGCGTACCGGGTGCAATCAGGCAATGCACGATATCGCTGCGAAGAATACGGTAAATCTGTTGATTTACCGGCTGTGTAGGGTTGAGCTGCGTTTCTACGGTCATTCATTCTTACTTATTAGAGAGTTAACCCGGATATTTTATCACTTATCGAGCGCTTTCTATACCCGGCACAAGGCCGGGTATCTCATTTAGCTTCGATGCACGCTGAGCCCGGCAAAAGACTGGGTGACAGGCATCATCTCAAGGGTATTGATGTTGACATGAGCCGGTAACGAAGCAACCCACCATACGGCTTCAGTGACATCTTGCGGAGTCAGTGCAGTGGTATTTTCGTAGGTTTTGCCTGCTTTATCATCGTCGCCTTTGAAGCGCACATTAGAGAACTCGGTACCGCCAACCAGTCCGGGTTCAATGTCGGTCACGCGGATCGCTGTGCCGTGTAAGTCTGTACGCAGGTTCAGGCTAAACTGACGAACAAACGCTTTGGTTGCACCATACACGTTCCCGCCAGCGTACGGCCAACTACCGGCGGTAGAGCCGATATTAATAATGTGGCCGCGGTTACGCTCGACCATGCCTGGCAAAACGGCACGCGTCATATAAATCAGGCCTTTGTTGTTGGTATCGATCATGGTTTCCCAGTCATCGACATTCGCTTTGTGGGCTGGCTCAAGACCCAGCGCCAGACCGGCATTGTTGACCAGGATATCGATATTGCGCCATTCGGCAGGCAGGGCGCCCAGCATCTCTTCAATGGATGCGCGATTGCGGACGTCAAGCTGGGCGGTATACAGATTATTACCCAGTTCATCTTTCAGTTCCTGCAGACGTTCCTGGCGGCGTCCGGTGGCAATAACTTTATGCCCATTCTCAATAAAACGACGCGTAATGCACTCACCAAAACCTGCTGTTGCTCCGGTTACTAAAACGATCATCTCACTGTTCCTCAACGCTTTTTATGTAGTACTACCATAGCACGTCATTTCTGCTCAGAGCTATTACTGCTTAACGAGATTGCGGTCGAATCCTGGGAGGCCTACTCTAATAAACAAATCGTTTTCAGGAGGAAAAGATGTCGTTAACAAATCCTTTTTTGCACCACAGCACATTACCTTACCAGGCACCGCAATTTGATCAGATTGAAGATTGCCATTATCGGCCCGCGTTTGATGAAGGTGTGAAACAAAAACGCGCTGAAATAGCGGCGATTGTGCAAAACCAACAGGCTCCTGATTTCACAAATACATTGCTGGCGCTTGAGCAAAGTGGGGCGTTGTTGGCGCGCGTCACCAGCGTTTTCTTTGCGATGACGGCAGCGCATACCAACGATGAGCTTCAGCGTCTTGACGAGGCGTTCTCCGCTGAACTGGCCGCGCTGGCCAATGATATCTACCTCAATGACGCACTTTTTGCGCGTATAGATGCCGTCTGGCAGCAACGCTCTTCGCTGGATCTGGAAGGTGAGTCATTGCGTCTGTTGGAGGTGGTTCACCAACGCTTTGTGTTGGCAGGGGCACGTCTTAATGACGCCGACAAATCGCGTCTGAAAGCGCTAAATACGGAGTCAGCAACGTTAACCAGTCAGTTCAATCAGCGTTTGCTGGCGGCGAACAAAGCAGGTGCACTGATTGTGGATGATGTCCATCAACTTGACGGACTCAGTGCAGAGGAAATTGCCGTTGCGGCAGAAGCCGCCAGCGACAAAGGACTTGAGGTTCGCTGGGTTATCCCACTATTGAACACCACACAACAACCGGCACTTGCTGCGTTACGCGATCGACAGACGCGAAAAAACCTGTTTACCCAGGCCTGGACGCGGGCGGAAAAAGAGGATGCCAACGATACACGCGCCATTATTAAACGGCTGGTGGAGATCCGCCGAGAGCAGGCAACATTGCTGGGTTTTGCGAATTTTGCAGCCTGGAAAATTGCCGATCAGATGGCGAAAACGCCAGAAGCGGCACTTTCTTTTATGCGGGCGATCGTGCCCGCAGCACGTCAACGTGCGCTCAATGAGCAGGCTGAAATTCAGAAAACGATTAATCAGCAACAGGGCGAATTCGAGGTTGAGGCCTGGGACTGGGCATTTTATGCCGAGCAGGTGCGTCGTGAAAAATATGCTCTTGATGAAGCGCTACTTAAACCTTACTTTGCCCTGGATACGGTGCTGAATGAAGGTGTTTTCTGGGCAGCAAACCAACTGTTTGGCATTAAATTCATCGAGCGCTTTGACATCCCTGTTTATCATCCGGATGTTCGGGTTTGGGAAATTTTCGATCATGATGGCGTAGGACTGGCGCTGTTTTATGGTGATTTCTTTGCCCGTGACTCAAAAAGCGGCGGTGCCTGGATGGGGAATTTTGTTGAGCAATCGCTGCAAAATGAAACCAGACCGGTCATTTACAACGTCTGCAACTATCAGAAACCTGCTCAGGGCCAACCCGCCTTGCTGCTGTGGGATGATGTCATCACGTTGTTCCATGAGTTCGGACACACGTTACATGGTCTGTTTGCCAGCCAACGGTATGCAACGCTGTCAGGAACGAATACCCCGCGTGATTTCGTCGAGTTCCCGTCGCAGATTAACGAACACTGGGCGAGTGATCCGCAGGTTTTCGCGCGTTATGCTCGCCATGTTGAAACGGGTGAAAAAATGCCCCAGCCATTGCTGGAGAAGATGCAACGGGCCAGCTTGTTTAACAAAGGTTATGATATGACGGAGCTTCTCAGTGCTGCATTGCTGGATATGCGCTGGCACAGCCTGGAGCAGAGTGTGTCATCACTGTCAGTCGATGAATTTGAGCAACAGGCCCTGGCTGCGGAAGGATTGGATCTGCAGGCTGTACCGCCGCGTTATCGCAGTAGCTATTTTGCCCATATCTTCGGCGGTGGTTATGCCGCAGGGTATTACGCTTATTTATGGACGCAAATGCTGGCCGATGACGGCTATCAGTGGTTTGTAGAGCAGGGAGGGTTGACTCGTGAAAACGGACAGAAATTCCGCGAAGCGGTTTTGTCCCGTGGTAACAGCACTGATTTAGCAGAGCTTTATCGCCAGTGGAGTGGCCGCGACCCCAAAATGGAGCCAATGCTCAAACACCGTGGTTTGAGCGCTTAAGACATTCTCCGCCAAAAAATTGAACCGGGCGCGATGCCCGGTTTTTAGCCGGATTTTTTCTTCATCAAAATTCCTCCCTAAAATGAATCCTTAAATTCTGCAAAATTTGCAGGGGGGCCTTCCTCCGCTCTGTGCCAGAAGTGAACGTGGTTAGCGACTGCCTCTTGCAAAGGCGAGGGCGAAGGCCAGGATCCATTTAGACATTTAAAAGTTAAAGCAATAAGTCCTGCGCCATCTTCAAGGCATCATTTGAATACGTATCTGGGCCAGGCACATTACAACCCTCCGTGCCCATCCAGGTTTCTTCCAGACTCAGTCGTTCGCACGCGTGTATTCAGCGTCAATCGCTTCCGCATCCGCGCGCCAGCGGGAAAAAAGGGATTGTTGCTCGCGGATCGCCTGCATCGTTGTCTCAAGGTTGGTCATTTCGTCCTGCAAACGATGTAATTGAGCCCTTGCTTAGGTAAGCTGATTTCAGGTATGGGCGGGCAGATTCTTTACCGCGAAGCTACTCCCATTTAAACGATGCGTTATCTTTGTTGAAAATGATGGTGGCCTGATGCCATTCCTTACCATCAAGGATCATTTCCAGACATTGTGTGGGGTAAAGAAAATCAGCAGGTTGAAATTGTTCATATTCGGATTCAGATGTGAGCATGACGTCATGATTTACGTTGACTATCGAACCCTCAGGATTTTTAGGGTCAGGGGATTTTATGCACAATAGCCGGGCCTGATAAAAATCATCGGGAAGCCCTTCCAGCATGCAGCCTGTAGCCCATTGAATGAGTTGCTCGTTCGAGTATTGATCGTTCGACTCTTCTGTCTTTTGTTGTGTGGTGATGAGACGGTGAAGGGTTTTGAGAAAAGAAAACATATCATCTCCTGATTGCAGCTCACGCCAACATAGCACCAAATAAACTGAACCGTCAGCAGACGAGAACACAATGTAGCGAATGAAGCAACTATTTTGGGAACATTCCTGGAACCGATGCTGATTAATTGGAAACCATAGCAGTAATTTCTCTCTAACACCGTTAAGGTAATGGTTGATTCTTAATCACATTTCATGCGGTTAATATTATCGTCTTTTTTTGCGATTTAACTCAGAAGTGTTTTGTTTCATTAAATAT
>NZ_JANEWL010000117.1:0-13432 GCF_028069815.1 Citrobacter sp. Awk 2 | reverse complement strand
TCACCTTGCTTATATCTGTCCCAGATAATTGCCTTCTGCTCTGGCGTGTAGTTAATCCGAGTTCTTCGTTTCATGACAACGTCCCCCTTGATTAAGGATAGCGTTGCATCGACCCATTGAACTCACACACGGCGATTCACCGCTTCGCCGCACTGGTACAACAGCTACCCGCCTCACAAAGTCATCACCATTCCATTCCCGGCGGACTACTGGACCATTCGCTGGAAGTTGCCTGCAACGCCATCCGACTGCGCCAGGGTTATCTGCTGCCACCGGAAGCGGGCGCGGAGGAACAGGCCCGGCAGGCCAGAGCATGGACAGTCACGGTAGTCTGCGCGGCATTGCTGCACGACACGGGAAAAATCGCCGTGGATATGGAGGTTCACCAATTTGATGGCACTATCTGGCATCCGTGGCGAGGGAAACTGGCGCAGCCTTATCGCTGGCAGTACCAGAGCCACGGTCGCGACTATCATCTGCATCCGGCGGCTGGCGCAATGCTGATTAATCCGTTGATACCCTCGCCATTACTGGACTGGCTGGCCGGATATCCTGCGGCTTTTGCGTCCCTGATTTATCAGCTTACCGGACACGATGAACGGTCTGGTGCGCTGGCGGAACTGGTGCAGCAGGCCGATAAAGCCTCTGTCGCCCGATACCTCGGCGGCGATATCAAAACCGCGCTGGCACAAAAGCCCTCTTCCTTCCCCCAGCAGCTTCTTACAGCCTTACGGTCGCTGGTGCAGAACGATTATCGGCTGAATAATCCCGAATGTGGATCCGATGGCTGGCTGACGGAGGATGCGCTGTGGCTTATCAGCAAAACCACCGCCGACCGGGTTCGCGCCTGGCTGCTCCAGCATGGCGTGTCCAGCGTCCCAGAAAACAATAACCGCCTGTTTGATGAACTGCTGGCGCATCAGCTTATCGTTGCCAACGAAGATAAAGCGATTTGGCGCTGCATTATCCGATCGGATAAAGGTTGGTCACCCGTTGAACCGCTGACGCTGCTGCGCCTGACGCCGTCTGCAATCTGGGCACCAGACGAACCTCGTCCCACCTGTTTTGCCGGTGATGTGACACCGGTAAACGAAGCTGAACCCGTCCCTGAACTTAGCGCCCCCACTCAACCACTGCCGGAGATAGCAGACGACCCGAGGCTTGGTGACAATAACAACTTCCTGCAGTGGCTGAAGAACCACACCAGCCCTTCAGGCACGGTGAATACCCGTAACGGCAAGGTGCATGTGGTGGAAAACCACCTTTTTTTGATAACACCGGGGATCTTCAGGATATACGCAACAGAAACAACAGGTGATACCGGTGACGGCTGGAAACTGGCACAGCGAATGTTTCAGGAGTCAGGGCTGGCCCTGCGCTGTAATGATAACAGTTTTATCTGGACCTGCGAGGTGCGCACGCCACAAAAGAAAAGTAATCTGTTGAAAGGGTTTCTGATGGAGGATCCTGGGCTGGTGCTTGGAGAGAAAATGCCGGTGAATAACCCGTGGCTGAAGTTGACACACGAATAACAACGTCATATTTACAAAAAAATGCCACACATACTATCAGTTAGAGCGGAAAATTTAACAATAAAAAGGGAGTGTTAACGAGAAAAATGTTTTTCACTCTTCAGGTGAAAATAGAGGTTATACTTCCAATTAGTCAAAATGAACTTTTCGATAAAGGGACCAATGACTTTTCCTGAAGTTCAACGGAACAAGAAAAGCGGTTCCTGTATAGCAGATGTTTGATTCTGGTTCTCAGTGTCAGGCTATTACACTCAATGCGCTAATTGAAAATTTTAGCCGCTAGATATTTACCCTTCGGCACTTCTCGGGCGTAACATCCCCAGTTGTCACTGGCTATCATCTTGGTATCGGACTCTGTCGATAAAATAATGTCAGCGATTCGCGAACTAATAGGTAAACCAGATCATCACCTGTTTTCGTGCTATACAACTATCAGAACCAGTGCTACAGCGCCTTGTTGCCGACAAAACGCCACTGTTCATCAAGTTCACAGATAAGCACCACATCGGCATGATACGACCAGTCTACCGTTCTGCTTTATACCCAATCGCCCTGTTTTTAATGTCATCATCCAAAAATAGCTGCATCTTGCAAAATTCTACTATATAAGCCGTAAAGAGCACACAGCATCACCAAACCGACAATCGTAAAAGCTATCACCATTAACCGGGAGAGCGCACTGTAAGTGCTACTTGATGTATTTATCTCACGCTCCAACTGCCAGAAAAGCTGCCCCAACCGCCAAACAAAAAAACCCAGCGCTACAAATATAACTGCAATAACCGCGCTTACTACAGGCAAACCAGATCTCGTACCAAACACTAGATCGTTACCCGCAATAATAATTCCGTTAGCCACTGCTATCAGCGCTGCAACCAAAGAAAGATACTTAGTGTACATCCCCTCACCCTCAATATGTTTTTAAATCTTCTTCAGCTTCCCGAGTATAACTCTCGAAATGGGCCACTCTATTTTTGATGCTGTATCGTCGTTCTACCAAACTATATTTCTATTTTTCACTGCTATTGTTATCCCTTTGATGAAGTTCAGAGGTTATAAAACATGAATACTACTAAAAGCACGACAAAGTCTATAGGGTGATATATTCGCCACTTTCAGCTATTCGCACAGCTAATTGTGTAAGTTATTATAAGCATTAGTCGGAAAGATTTATCCATACTCTTTCCTAAGTATACCAAGTTTGCTACTCTTTTTTCCGAGTGCGGTGCCATATCGCACAACGTGCAGGCATAAAGCGCAGCCAACCACGTGTCGATATAAAAAGGGCCGCCAAAGCGACCCTTTCATTTCAGAGAAAAAACAATTACAGCAGTTCTTTTGCTTTCGCGACAACGTTGTCGACGGTGAAGCCGAACTCTTCAAACAGCAGCTCTGCCGGAGCAGATTCACCAAAGGTAGTCATCCCGACGATTGCGCCGTTCAGGCCCACGTATTTGAACCAGTAGTCAGCGATACCCGCTTCCACTGCAACGCGAGCGGAGACCGCTTTCGGCAGTACGGATTCACGGTATGCGGCATCCTGCTTGTCGAACGCGTCGGTAGACGGCATGGAAACCACGCGCGCCTTCACGCCTTCAGCAGTCAGTTTGTCCCACGCTGCAACCGCCAGCTCAACTTCAGAACCGGTCGCGATGAAGATCAGTTCTGGCTGACCAGCGCAATCTTTCAGCACGTAGCCGCCGCGAGCGATGTTCGCCAGCTGCTCTTCGGTACGCTCCTGCTGTGCCAGGTTCTGGCGGGAGAGGATCAGCGCGGTCGGGCCGTTCTGACGCTCAACGCCATATTTCCACGCCACGGCGGATTCAACCTGGTCACACGGACGCCATGTGCTCATGTTCGGGGTCACACGCAGGGAAGCAACCTGCTCTACCGGCTGGTGAGTCGGGCCATCTTCGCCCAGACCGATGGAGTCGTGGGTGTAGACCATCACCTGACGCTGTTTCATCAGCGCCGCCATACGCACCGCATTACGGGCATATTCAACGAACATCAGGAAGGTAGAGGTGTACGGCAGGAAACCACCGTGCAGGGAGATACCGTTGGCGATAGCGGTCATACCGAATTCACGCACACCGTAATGGATGTAGTTACCGGCAGCATCTTCGTTAATGGCTTTAGAGCCAGACCACAGGGTCAGGTTCGATGGTGCCAGGTCGGCAGAGCCGCCAAGGAATTCAGGCAGCAGAGGACCGAAGGCTTCAATCGCGTTCTGAGAAGCTTTACGGCTGGCGATTTTCGCCGGATTAGCCTGCAGCTTAGCAATGAATTCGTTGGCTTTCGCGTCGAAATCAGCCGGCATGTCACCTTTCATACGACGGGTGAATTCAGCCGCTTCCTGCGGGAAGGCTTTCGCATATGCAGCGAACTTCTCGTTCCACGCAGCTTCTTTTGCCTGACCGGCTTCTTTCGCATCCCACTGAGCATAGATTTCAGACGGGATTTCGAACGGCGCGTATTTCCAGCCCAGCTGTTCGCGGGTCAGTGCGATTTCAGCATCGCCCAACGGCGCACCGTGAGAGTCATGGGTACCCGCTTTGTTCGGGGAACCGAAACCGATAATAGTTTTGCACATCAGCAGAGACGGTTTGTCGGTCACTGCGCGCGCTTCTTCAACTGCGCGTTTAATGGCGTCAGCATCGTGACCATCAACGCCACGCACCACATGCCAGCCGTAAGCTTCGAAACGCTTAGCGGTGTCATCGGTGAACCAGCCTTCAACGTGACCATCGATAGAGATGCCGTTGTCATCGTAGAACGCCACCAGTTTGCCCAGCTTCAGCGTACCGGCCAGGGAACATACCTCGTGAGAGATACCTTCCATCATGCAGCCGTCGCCCATGAAAGCGTAGGTGAAGTGGTCAACGATGTCGTGACCTGGGCGGTTAAACTGCGCCGCCAGCGTTTTTTCAGCGATAGCCATGCCGACTGCGTTTGCAATACCCTGACCCAGAGGACCGGTCGTGGTTTCAACACCCGCGGTGTAACCCACTTCCGGGTGACCCGGCGTCCTGGAATGCAACTGACGGAAGTTCTGCAGCTCGGACATCGGCAGGTCATAACCGGTGAGGTGCAGCAGGCTATAGATCAGCATGGAGCCGTGGCCGTTAGACAGCACAAAGCGGTCACGGTCAGCCCAGGACGGGTTAGTCGGGTTGTGGTTCAGGAAATCACGCCACAGGACTTCGGCAATGTCAGCCATACCCATCGGGGCACCCGGGTGACCGGATTTGGCTTTCTGTACTGCGTCCATGCTCAGTGCACGAATAGCATTGGCAAGAGTTTTACGCGCTGGCATCGGCAGTCCCCTTTTGCGTTGCCAGCCGGGCGGCGAGCAGCGCTTCAAGTTTCTCCTGATCCTGAGCGAACAAACGAATGCCTTCAGCCAGCTTATCCACGGCCATCGCATCCTGGTGGTGCTGCCAGTAAAACTCAGCTTCGCTTATCGGCGATGGACGGTTTTCCACTACAGCATCGGTACTCAGTTTTCTTTCAACATCACCTTCTTGCGCATCCAGCTCGCTCAGCAGAGCTGGAGAAATCGTCAGGCGATCGCACCCGGCTAACGCCAGCACCTGTTCGGTTTTACGAAAACTGGCGCCCATGATTACCGTCGGATAGCCATGCGCTTTGTAATAGTGGTAGATGTCTCGTACCGATACTACGCCCGGATCGCTCTCTGCCTGGTATGTTGTTTGCGGCTGATGTTGTTGATACCAGTCATAAATCCGCCCTACAAACGGTGAAATCAGGTACACCCCGGCTTCAGCGCAGGCGCGAGCCTGGGCGAAAGAAAACAGCAGCGTCAGGTTGCAGTTAATACCTTCTTTTTCCAGTTCTTCCGCGGCGCGAATACCCTGCCAGGTCGCGGCGAGTTTGATAAGAATGCGAGATTTATCGATGCCCTGTTGCTGATACAGACGAATAAGTTTGCGTGCTTTAGCAACACATAGGCCTCGGTCAAAGGAGAGGCGGGCATCGACTTCGGTAGAGACGCGACCAGGCACATGACACAATAACTCCAGCCCGATATTCACTGCCAGTTTATCACTGGCGTTGATGATCTGTGTGGTCTGGGAGCCGCCCTGTTTAATGGCGAATTCAATGGCATCATCGATCAGGTTCTGATAGTGCGGGATTGCCGCGGCTTTGAGAATGAGCGACGGATTAGTGGTAGCGTCCTGAGGTTTAAAACAACGCACTGCATCAATGTCACCGCTGTCAGCCACGACGGTGGTAAGGCGTTTAAGTTCATCTAACTGACTCATAATCTTGATCCTTTCAAAGAACAGAGGTTGAGCGGCTAATAGTGTTATGCAGACTTACCTAATTTCTCGTAGTGGCTGATTCTGTCCACTTTCGGTGCGGAGCGCCCCCCCTCGAACTCTGATGCCAGCCAGACATCAACGATGTTTTTTGCCAGTTCTGGACCGATAACGCGTGCGCCTAAAGTCATCACCTGAGCGTCGTTGCTTTTGCGTGCGCGCTCGGCGGAATAGGTATCATGGCATTGCGCGGCGCGTACGCCGGGGACTTTGTTAGCCACAATCGCCATACCGATCCCCGTACCGCACAACAGAATGCCGCGTGGGTAGGTACCGTCGCCAATGGCGCTGGCCAGATTAAAAGCGATATCCGGATAAATCAGCGGGTTGTCATCGACATCATGGCTGAAGTCGACAACTTCTATGCCTTTCGACTGTAAGTGGGATTTCACCTGGTTTTTCAGGTCAGTTGCCGCATCATCAGCACCAATCGCGATTGTTAACATAACGGTTTCCTCACATTGTGGAACAGGGGATTTGAAATGTTCATGTGAACGAAGATCTATCATATGAACAAATTCTGGTTGAGTAAAAAGTAGCTTTTAATAAACATAAGTTCAATATGTTTTCATATGAACAGTCAAAAAGATTGCTACTACCCCCAATAATGACTATGCAACCCCTCGCATTGCTTAAAAAAGACATTTTGAGGGCGATCACAATTTCATTTGATGCTCATATGCACGAATCTTATGAACTGCTAATGTTCATTTGTCATGTAGCGTGAATGTAAATGGATTACACAACCAGGAATGGAATTACGCTTATTCATCATTGCTAGTAATACGGCAAGAACATTTACCCTCTGATCCCACCGGTAACCAGGTTGCCCGGAAGGAGAGATACTGTGACCAGCACTCATCAAAACGTAGCGGTTGACGTAGAAAAATCAGCGATTCGTAAGATCTCCATGCGTCTCGTCCCCTTTGTGGCTTTGATGTTCTTTATTAACTTCCTCGACAGAACCGCGATCTCTTTCGCTGGTCCTAACGGCATGATGCAGGACCTTGGCCTCCAGGTTGCGCAATTCGGGCTGGCCTCAGGGATTTTCTTTATTGGCTATATTCTTCTGGAAGTCCCCAGCAATCTGGCATTGCACCGATACGGCGCGCGTCGCTGGCTGGCGCGTATCATGGTTTCCTGGGGGATCGTTTCTCTGTTATTCACCTGGGTGAGTAATGTTGAAGGGCTTTATATCCTGCGCCTGCTGCTGGGTGTGGCGGAAGCGGGCTTCTTCCCAGGGGCCATATTCTTCCTGAGCGCCTGGGTTCCGGCTCGTCATCGCAGCAAAATTCTGGCGCTGTTCTATCTGGCGCAGCCGCTGACCGTCGTATTTGGCGCACCGCTGGCAGCCTGGTTTATCAATCAGCACGGTCTGTTTGGTCTGGAAGGCTGGCGCGTTATGTTCCTTGGCGTATCCATTCCGGCCATCGTTGTGGGTATCATCGCGTGGTTCTATCTGATTGATAAGCCTGACGATGCCAAATGGCTGACCACACAAGAAAAGGCATGGCTGAATAGCGAACTGGCGCGTGAAGACGCACAGAAATCCAGTGCCGCTAACCATAGCCTGCGTTCGGTCATGTCCAATGCGCGCGTCTGGGTGCTGTGCCTGATCTACTTTGGTTTTGTCTACGGTCTGTACGCGCTGGCGTTCTTCCTTCCCACCATCATCGGCGGTTTCCAGAGCCAGTTTAACGTGACCTTCGGCGTAATGGAGAAAGGTCTGATCACCGGCGCACCGTATCTGGTGGCAGCGATTGTCATGTATTTCTGGTCCCGGGATGTGTCGCGGCGTGGTTGCAAAACATGGCATATCGCTTTGCCAGCCCTGGTTGGCGCAATTTCTGTCCCTACCGCTCTATATATGGACACGCCGTTTGCCACCATGGTGGTGATCTCGCTAACCGCCAGCGCCATTTTTGCCGCACTGCCAAACTTCTGGACTTTACCAACTCAGTTTCTGTCTGGCGCGTCCGCCGCCGCCGCCGTGGCGCTCATCAATACCCTCGGTAATGTGGCAGGTTTTTCGGCGGGCTACATTACCGGTGCGCTGCATGACGTGACGCACAGTTATCTGGCACCAATGATGGTGGTGGGTGGGTTTATGCTGCTGTCGGCAATCCTGATGCTGGTATTAAGCCGTATTCCCCACACGTCCAATGCTGCCGATGTGAAGATGAAACGAGCAGGAGAGCACTAATATGACATGGCTATTTAATAATCCCTCCGAGTTTGCCAAAGAAATGGTCGCTGGTTTCGTCAGCGCCAATGCTGAAGTCGTACGCCAGGTGCCGGGTGGGGTTATTCGCAATACCCAAAGTCAGCCAGGAACGGTGGCAATTGTTATCGGCGGTGGGTCGGGACACTACCCGGCGTTTGCCGGGCTGGTGGGTCAGGGACTGGCCCACGGCGCGGCAATGGGGAATTTATTCGCCTCGCCCTCTGCACAACAGATTTGCGCGGTAGCAAAAGCCGCTCACAACGGTGCCGGCGTGTTGTTAGCGTTTGGCAACTACGCCGGAGATGTCCTGCATTTTGGTCTTGCACGGGAACGTCTGATGGCTGAAGGCATTCCTTGCGAGCTGATCGCCGTTACTGATGACATTTCCAGCGCAACAAAAAATGAAATGGAAAAACGCCGCGGTGTGGCTGGGGATTTAGTGGTGTTTAAAGCGGCGGCTGCCGCGGCGGAACGGAGGGCCTCGCTGGAAGAGGTGCTGGCCGTCGCCAGACAAGCCAATGACCGCACCCGCACCATCGGTGTGGCCTTTTCCGGCTGTACATTGCCGGGGGCGGAGCATCCCCTGTTTACCGTTCCGGAAGGGCGGATGGGCTTTGGTATGGGGATCCACGGCGAGCCGGGGATCCGCGAAATAGCGGTTCCGGGGGCAGATGAACTGGCCGACATGCTGGTTGAACATCTGCTCAACGATATTCCGCCAGGCGTCAGCGTCAACGGCGCGCGCGTGGGGGCCATCTTAAACGGCCTTGGCTCGGTCAAATATGAAGAGTTGTTTGTGCTCTGGCACAGCGTACAACAGCGTCTGAGCGAGCAAGGCATTATCCTTGCCGATATCCAGGTCGGTGAATTCGTAACCAGTTTCGATATGGCGGGCCTTTCGTTGACGCTTGCGTGGTTTACCGAAGAACTGGAGGCGCTATGGCTTGCCCCCGCTTACAGCCCGGCCTTTAAGCGTGGTTCGGTGATCGTTGCTCAGCCGTTACGGACCCGCGACGGGGATGAACTCCAGCAGGAAGTGGTACCTGCAGCATCTGAGGTCTCGCGCGCTGCCGCCGTTCGCGTGGTGGCGATGATGGATGCGCTTGCCGATGTGGTCATTGAAAATGAGGAAGAGTTAGGACGTATCGATGCGGTGGCCGGAGATGGCGATCACGGTATCGGTATGGTGCGCGGTGTGCGTGCGGCACGGGACAGTGCGCATCATTATCTGGCGCTGGGAGCCGGTGCAGGCACCGTTCTGCAGCAGGCTGCCGACGCGTGGGCCGATAAAGCGGGCGGCACCTCGGGGGCTATCTGGGGCGTTATCTTAAATACCATTGGCACCGGTATTGGCAATCAACAGCATCCACAGGCCGCTGCCGTCGCCCGCGCCGTGCATGATGCTGCGCATGGCGTGATGCATTTTGGTAAAGCAAAGCCTGGCGACAAAACGCTGGTGGATGTGTTACTGCCGTTCAGCGATGTGTTAAGCGCGGAAGTGGAAAAAGGGTTACCGCTGTCGCAGGCGTGGAGTCACGCCGCCTGCCATGCCGAACAGTGTGCGCAAAATACCGCCCAGTTGCTGCCGAAAATAGGTCGTGCGCGTCCGCTTGCCGAACGTAGCCTGGGGACGCCTGATGCGGGTGCGGTTTCACTGGCGATGATCGTCACGGCGGTAAGTCGCTGCTTTACGGCCATCCCGGATAGCGAGAAAGAGGGGGCGGTATGTCAGTGAAGCTGACGCTCGGCGTGAGCCTGAAGATGTATTTCGGCTATGAGCAAACCCTTGACTGGAGCCGACAGGTAGCAGACATCGTTCGGCAACATCCGTTGCTGAAGGCTTATGCGCAAACCACCTTGTTTACCTTTCCCTCCACTCCCGCGATTGATGCAACGCTGCGTGCTTTTGACGGTACGGCGATGCAGGTAGGGGTGCAGAATATCGCACCCGCGGCACCGGGCGCATGGACCGGAGAAAACAGCGCGGCGATGGTTGCCGAAATGGGCGGAAAGTTTGTTGAAATCGGCCATGCTGAGCGTCGTCGTCATTTTCATGAGGACAATGTGGTTATTTGCCGCAAAGTCCAGTTGGCGCTGGAGAATGGGTTAACGCCGGTTATTTGTATTGGCGAGCCTCAACAACTGCCCATTGCCGGTGCCACTGCGTTCGCCATTCAGGAGGCGAGCGTCATTATTCATTTTCTGCAACAGCATGCCCTCACCGGGGATTTGATTTTTGCCTGGGAGCCGCAGTGGGCCATTGGTGCGCCGCAACCCGCTTCTGCCGAATATATCCGGTCTGTGTGTGCTGGGCTACGGGCTCATTTGTCGTCTGTCGCGGGCAATCACCGCGTGATTTACGGCGGCAGCGCCGGACCCGGTTTGCTTAGCGCGCTATGGCCGAATGTCGATGGTTTGTTCCTCGGACGCTTCGCCCATCAGCCGGCGGCGGTACAGGCAATCCTTGATGAAGCTTACTCCCTGTTAACTCACGCCGAGACGAAGGAAAACGCATGAAAACTGGACTCAGCACCTACGCGTATTTCTGGCAATTATCAGAAAAAGCGGTCAAACCCATGAGCTTGTTCGACGCCATAGATGACAGCAAACGACTTGGCGCGACGGTATTTCAGATCTGCGATTATCCGCAAATCACCGAGTGGTCCTCCCGGGAGCGGGTACGTCTGGGGGAACATGCCGCGCGCGCAGGTATCACGCTGGAGTTGGGCACTAAAGGCGTAAAGACGGAGCATCTGCAACGTTATCTGGCGATTGCTGGCGAGCTGAATTGCTCGCTGCTGCGCACCATGATCAACAGTCCTGATCATCGTCCGACGCTAAGCGAAGCACAGCGCAGCGTGGAGGCGGTGCTGCCGGCGTTTATGGAGCTGGGCGTGGCGATCTGCTTTGAAACGTATGAACAGGTGCCTACCGACGACAACATTACGCTGGTGAAAGCGATTAACGCAGCGCAGGTGGGCATTTGTCTTGATCCGGCCAACTGTGTCGCCAGCCTGGAATTACCCATGGATGTGGTGGCGAAAACTGCACCTTACGTACTGAACTGGCACGTGAAAGATTTCGCCTTCTCCCGCCGCGACGGGTGGGTAGGCTTTACGCTGGCTGGTTGTCCGCTGGGTGAAGGGCTACTGCGCTATGACGATATTTATCAGCATGTTCAGCCGCAGGCTCGCGACATTAACCAGATCATTGAGCACTGGCTACCCTGGCAGGGCGATAGTGAAAGCACGTGTCGTCTCGAAGCTGCCTGGACCGAACATAACATGAAGTATCTGCTTGATAAACAAACCTTAATGAATGTTTCTTCAACAAAATCCAAGGAGTCTGATCATGTCTGCTGAATTAAAAACGATTACCGTCATTGGTGCCGGCGGAAAAATGGGCATGCGTATTTCGGCCAATTTCCAGAAAAGCGCATACCACGTTTTCTATTGTGAAAACTCACCAACTGCGCAGCAACAGATAACGGCTAAAGGACGAGAGCTTTCCGATGCGCAGTCCGTTGTTCCGCTCAGCGATGTGGTGATTCTGGCTGTGCCCGATATTGCTTTAGGGAAAGTCTCTGAATCCGTAGTTCCACAGATGAAACCCGGGGCAATTTTGCTGACCCTGGATCCAGCCGCCGCTTACGCTAATCTCATCGCCCAACGCGAGGACATTGAGTACGCCGTTGCGCATCCATGCCACCCTTCAGTATTTCTGCAGCGTTACACCAAAGAAGAACATGAAGATGCCTTTGGCGGCATTGCGGCAGTACAGCATGTTGCCGCTTCCTACGAGACTGGCAGCGATGCACAAAAAGCCGCATTAGGGAAAGTTATCAGCTGTATGTATGGTCCGGTTGAGCAGGTGCATTGGGTCACGGTAAAACAGCTTGCTTACCTGGAACCAACGCTTGTAGAAACCGTGGCCTGTATGGTCGGTGCTTTTATGAAAGAAGCCCTGGATGAGACGGTGAAGCACAGTGGTGTTCCGGAAGAAGCCGCAAAAGCAATGCTATACGGGCACATTCAGATTGCCCTTGCCGTCGCCTTCCGCGCAACCAACCCGTTCTCTGACGCTTGTATGATCGCAATGGAATATGGCCGTGAAAAAATCGTCAAACCAGACTGGAAAGTGATTTTTGAAGAGCAGGAACTGGATAAAGTTATCGCGAGAATGTTGAAAATCGACAGAATCAAACGCTGATGCAACACTCCGCCATCCCCTGATGGCGGAGTAGATCTTTTTATCTACTGCAGTAGTTCTGGTACAATTTACGCCAAATGGCAGTGTCAACATTCTTTCCCTTCTTATGGAGAACCCACCTCGCATGGATAAATCCAGCCAGACTCAGGATTTTGAACTACTCACCGAGATAGCCATTGCGTACTACTGCGATGAGGTGACACAAGAAGAGATTGCCAATCGATTTGGCTTTTCACGTATTAAAATCGGACGATTGCTGAAGCGTGCTAAAGAAGAAGGCATTGTTGAGATTAACGTCCGCTATCATCCGGTGTTCAGTACCCAGCTTGAAAAGCAGATGCAGGAACGCTTTCCTATCACCCGCGCATTAATTGCCCTTGATCATAATGACGAAGATGAACAGCGCCGTCAGGTGGCTGCTCTGGTCTCCAATTATCTGGCGAATAATCTGCGCGACAATATGGTGGTCACGGTCGGTCAGGGGCGTAATGTGGCAGCTGTTGCTGAATATACCAGCCCTATCCAGGCAAAAGATTGCCGTTTCATTTGCGGCATTGGCGGGACGCATCGGCCTGGAGACGTTATCAACGCCGACCATATTAGCCGTTTGCTGGCGAAGAAGTTTGGCGGCAGCAGTGAATCTCTCTATGCCCCAGCCTATGTTGAGAATCCTGAACTTAAAGTGGCACTCATGCGCAATGGCACTATCAAGGAGACGCTTGATCGTGCTCGCAAAGCGGATATCGCCCTGGTGGGTATTGGCGATATGAACGAGAACAGCTATATGGTAAAACTCGGTTGGTTCACGCCACAGGAAATCAACGATGCTAGTCTCCATCAAGGGGTGACGGGCGATATCGCGGGTTATGACTTCTTTAATGCCCAGGGTAAACATGTCAATACCGTGATGGATGATCGCGTCATTGGATTGAGTATCGAAGAGTTGCGACAAATTCCATGTGTGATTGCTATCGCTTCAGAAAACACCAAAGCAATGTCAATCATGGGAGCATTACGGACAGGGGCAATTGATATCATAGCGACCAGCGCGAGAAATATACGCACCATCCTCAGTTTGTCTCAGTAATAAGTTCCACTAATCGCATTACTCAATAATCTAAAGA
>NZ_JANEWL010000116.1:0-13450 GCF_028069815.1 Citrobacter sp. Awk 2 | reverse complement strand
ATATTACAAAATAAAATGTCTTCTTTGTTTTGTTTTTTAGCGTTTGATTCTGACTTCAAGTGGGGTACGCATGCTGTATTGGTTGAAAATAAAAGGGCAAGCAGTCGCTCGTGAACAAGTTTCGGAATGTGATCAATTTAAAAATTTATTGACTTAGGTCAGCAGATACTTTAACCCTAAAAGAATACAAGACAGACAGATTACCCCTCATACTTCGAGTTGCATGTGCGTTGGCTGCATTCGCTTACCTCAGTCACATAGTTTTCTATGCTCCTGAGGATTTGCTCACTTGCCGCCTTCCTGCAACGCGAATTATTTAGGGTACATAATTACAGAGCACACAACATCATGAAACGCATCAGCATCACCATTACAACAACCATCACCATTACCACAGGTAACGGTGCGGGCTGACGCGTACAGGAAACACAAGAAAAAGCCCGCACCTAAACAGTGCGGGCTTTTTTTTCGACCAAAGGCAACGAGGTAAACCATGCGAGTGTTGAAGTTCGGCGGTACATCAGTGGCAAATGCAGAGCGCTTTCTGCGAGTTGCCGATATTCTGGAAAGCAATGCCAGGCAGGGGCAGGTCGCGACTGTTCTTTCTGCCCCCGCAAAAATTACGAACCATCTGGTGGCGATGATTGAGAAGACCATCGGTGGTCAGGACGCTTTAGCCAATATCAGTGATGCCGAACGTATTTTCTCAGAGCTTTTGGTTGGCCTCGCCGCCGCGCAGCCGGGCTTCCCGCTGACGCAGCTTAAAGCCTTCGTTGAACAAGAATTTGCCCAAATTAAACATGTCCTGCACGGTATCAGCCTGCTGGGACAGTGCCCGGACAGCATTAACGCTGCGCTTATTTGCCGTGGCGAAAAAATGTCGATCGCTATCATGGCAGGCCTGCTGGAAGCGCGCGGGCATCTCGTTACCGTTATCGATCCGGTTGAGAAACTACTGGCGGTAGGTCATTACCTCGAATCTACCGTTGATATCACCGAATCTACGCGTCGCATCGCAGCCAGCCGTATTCCAGCAGATCATATGATTTTGATGGCAGGCTTTACTGCCGGGAATGAAAAAGGTGAGTTGGTGGTGTTGGGGCGCAATGGCTCTGACTACTCTGCCGCTGTGCTGGCTGCCTGTTTACGCGCGGACTGTTGTGAGATCTGGACCGATGTTGACGGTGTATATACCTGCGACCCGCGCCAGGTTCCTGATGCCAGGCTGTTAAAGTCGATGTCTTATCAGGAAGCGATGGAGCTTTCTTACTTTGGCGCCAAAGTATTACACCCGCGAACCATTACCCCGATTGCTCAGTTCCAAATCCCTTGCCTGATTAAAAACACCGGAAACCCACAAGCGCCAGGTACACTGATCGGTGCCAGCAGCGATGAGGACGATTTGCCGGTAAAAGGTATTTCTAACCTCAATAACATGGCGATGTTTAGCGTCTCCGGCCCTGGAATGAAAGGCATGGTAGGCATGGCGGCTCGCGTTTTCGCGGCGATGTCTCGTGCCGGTATCTCAGTGGTGCTGATCACGCAGTCTTCTTCTGAATACAGCATCAGTTTCTGCGTGCCGCAAGGCGACTGCATACGGGCGCAGCGGGCGATGCAGGATGAATTCTACCTCGAGCTGAAAGAAGGGCTGCTGGAGCCACTGGCGGTGACTGAGCGTCTGGCGATCATCTCAGTGGTTGGTGACGGCATGCGTACGCTACGCGGCATCTCGGCGAAATTCTTTGCCGCGCTGGCTCGTGCGAACATCAACATCGTGGCGATCGCCCAGGGGTCGTCCGAACGCTCTATTTCGGTGGTAGTGAACAACGATGACGCGACCACCGGCGTACGCGTTACCCATCAGATGCTGTTCAACACCGACCAGGTGATTGAAGTGTTTGTGATTGGCGTTGGCGGTGTAGGCTCCGCACTGCTTGAGCAGCTCAAGCGTCAGCAAAGCTGGTTGAAGGGCAAACATATCGATCTGCGCGTGTGCGGTGTGGCGAACTCGAAGGCCTTGCTGACGAATGTCCACGGTCTGAATCTGGAAAACTGGCAATCGGAACTGGAGTGCGCGAAAGAGCCTTTCAACCTCGGCCGTTTGATCCGTCTGGTAAAAGAATACCATCTGCTTAATCCGGTGATCGTCGACTGTACCTCAAGCCAGGCGGTGGCAGACCAATATGCCGATTTCCTGCGTGAAGGTTTCCACGTGGTCACCCCGAACAAAAAAGCCAACACGTCGTCGATGGATTACTACCATCAGCTGCGTTTCGCCGCGGCGAAGTCGCGTCGTAAATTCCTGTACGACACCAACGTGGGTGCGGGCTTGCCGGTTATTGAAAACTTGCAAAATCTGCTCAGCGCGGGCGATGAACTGCAACGATTCTCCGGCATTCTTTCCGGTTCGCTGTCGTTTATTTTCGGCAAGCTGGATGAAGGCATGAGCTTCTCGCAGGCCACCACGCTGGCACGGGAGTTGGGTTACACCGAACCCGATCCGCGTGATGATCTCTCTGGTACGGATGTGGCGCGTAAACTCCTGATTTTGGCGCGTGAAACTGGCCGCGAACTGGAGCTTTCTGACATTGTCATTGAGCCGGTGCTGCCAGAAGCATTTGATGATTCTGGTGATGTTTCCGCGTTTATGACGAATTTGTCGCAACTGGACGATGAGTTTGCCGCTCGCGTCGCGAAAGCCCGTGATGAGGGTAAAGTATTGCGCTATGTTGGCAATATCGAAGAAAACGGCGTCTGCCGGGTGAGAATCGCTGAAGTGGATGGTAACGATCCGCTGTTCAAAGTGAAAAACGGTGAAAACGCGCTGGCGTTCTACAGCCATTACTATCAGCCATTACCGCTGGTGCTGCGCGGATATGGTGCGGGCAATGATGTTACGGCGGCAGGTGTATTTGCCGATCTTCTTCGCACCCTTTCATGGAAGTTAGGAGTCTGACATGGTGAGAGTTTATGCCCCGGCTTCCAGTGCCAATATGAGCGTCGGGTTTGATGTGCTTGGCGCGGCGGTCACCCCCGTAGATGGTTCACTGTTGGGTGATGTGGTCTCGGTTGAGGCGGCTGACCAGTTCAGCCTGAATAACCAGGGGCGCTTTGCGAATAAGCTGCCATCAGCGCCGCGGGAAAATATCGTCTATCAGTGCTGGGAGCGCTTCTGTCAGGAACTGGGTAAAGCCGTTCCGGTTGCGATGACGCTGGAAAAAAATATGCCGATTGGTTCCGGGTTAGGCTCCAGCGCCTGTTCCGTTGTGGCCGCACTGGTGGCGATGAACGAATTTTGTGGTAAGCCGCTCAACGATACGCGACTGTTGGCGATTATGGGCGAACTGGAAGGGCGTATCTCCGGCAGTATTCACTACGATAATGTCGCCCCGTGCTTTTTGGGCGGCATGCAGTTAATGATCGAAGAAAACGGCATTATCAGCCAGCAGGTGCCAGGCTTTGATGAGTGGCTGTGGGTACTGGCGTATCCAGGCATTAAAGTTTCCACGGCGGAAGCGCGGGCGATTTTACCTGCACAGTATCGTCGTCAGGACTGTATTGCCCATGGGCGGCATCTGGCAGGGTTTATTCATGCCTGCTATTCCCGTCAGCCAGGGCTTGCCGCGAAGCTGATGAAAGATGTTATTGCTGAGCCATACCGTACCCGCTTGCTGCCCGGCTTTAGTCAGGCACGTCAGGCGGTAGCGGAAATTGGCGCGCTGGCTAGCGGTATTTCCGGGTCGGGGCCGACGCTGTTCGCCTTATGCGATAAACCGGATACGGCACAGCGCGTAGCAGACTGGCTGGGTAAAAATTACCTGCAAAATCAGGAAGGCTTTGTTCATATTTGCCGGTTGGACACGGCGGGCGCACGGGTACTGGGATAATCAATGAAACTCTATAATCTGAAAGATCACAACGAACAGGTCAGCTTTGCGCAGGCCGTCACACAAGGGCTTGGCAAGAATCAGGGATTGTTTTTTCCGCACGATCTGCCGGAATTTAATCTGACAGAAGTGGATGAGATGCTGAACCAGGATTTCGTTAGCCGCAGTGCTAAGATCCTTTCCGCATTCATTGGCACAGAGATCCCACAAGAGATCCTGGAAGAACGCGTGCGAGCGGCATTTGCATTTCCGGCACCGGTTGCTCAGGTCGAAGGTGATGTCGGCTGTCTGGAGCTGTTCCATGGTCCGACACTGGCGTTTAAAGACTTTGGCGGGCGCTTTATGGCGCAAATGCTAACGCACATCAGCGGTGACAAACCGGTGACTATCCTGACCGCGACATCCGGAGACACCGGGGCGGCGGTTGCACATGCTTTTTATGGCCTGAAAAATGTGCGTGTGGTGATCCTCTACCCAAATGGTAAGATCAGCCCATTGCAGGAGAAACTGTTCTGTACGCTGGGCGGCAATATTGAAACCGTCGCGATTGATGGTGACTTTGATGCCTGCCAGGCACTGGTGAAACAGGCGTTTGATGATGAAGAGCTGAAGGCGGCTTTGGGTCTGAATTCCGCTAACTCCATCAACATCAGCCGCCTGCTGGCGCAAATCTGCTACTACTTTGAAGCCGTGGCTCAACTGCCGCAGGAAGCGCGTAACCAACTGGTTATTTCTGTTCCCAGCGGTAACTTTGGCGATCTGACCGCGGGTCTGCTGGCGAAATCACTTGGCTTGCCAGTGAAGCGCTTTATTGCGGCTACCAACGTCAACGATACGGTTCCACGTTTTCTTGCCGAAGGCGAGTGGGCACCGAAAGCGACTCAGGCGACCTTATCGAATGCCATGGACGTTAGCCAGCCAAACAACTGGCCGCGTGTGGAGGAACTGTTCCGCCGTAAAATATGGCGCCTGAATGAGTTGGGCTATGCCGCTGTGGATGATGCAACAACGCAGGACACCATGCGTGAGCTGCAGCAGAAAGGTTATACCTCAGAACCGCATGCTGCGGTGGCGTATCGTGCACTGCGTGACCAGTTGAATCCGGGCGAATATGGCCTGTTCCTTGGCACCGCACATCCGGCGAAATTTAAAGAAAGCGTTGAACAGATTCTGAATGTCACGCTGGATCTACCAAAAGAGCTGGCTGAACGTGCAGATTTACCGCTGCTCTCTCACCATCTGCCTGCTGATTTTGCTGCGCTGCGTCAGTTAATGATGACCCGCAGTTAATTGTTGTGCCCGGTGACGCTCTGCTTACCGGGCAGACGGCACCTGTTATCCGGTAACAGGTAGGCGATACTTGCTAACAATCTGAGTCGGGTTTTACCCGGCTTTTTTTATGGAGAAAATAAGGAGGAAATAGGTAGCGAAAAAGGAGAAATTCCCAATAAATGCGCTAACTTAGAGATTAGGATTGCGGAGAATAATAACTTTTATTCCCTTCACGTAATCTCCTTTTATCGACCCGATAAGGGCAATGATAAAAAGGAGTCACCAATGAAAAAATTCAAACCTGTGCTTCTTGCGCTTTCTATGATGCTGGTTGCTCCCCTTGCCGTGCAGGCGGCTGAAATTACTCTGGTACCGGCAGTTAAATTACAGATTGGCGATCGTGACAGCCGGGGTAACTACTGGGATGGCGGGAGCTGGCGCGATCACGGTTGGTGGGGAAAACACTATGAGTGGCGGGATCATCGCTGGCAACCTCACGGACCGCGTCCACAGCCACACAACAATCGCTATGATGATCATCATAACGATCGACATGACGATCGCCGCGACGACCACCGTCCGGGAGCGAACGGGCACCATTAAGTTTGTGCTGTCGGATAAGGTACATCCTTATCCGACATATGCTGCATTATTGCTCGTGACGCTTAAACACCAGTTCTCCACTCCCTGATGCCTCTTCATCAAAGAAATAGCCGTCGCTGTTAAACGCAGTCAGTTGCTCAGGCTTCGTCAGACGATGTTGAATAATGTAGCGACTCATCAGGCCGCGGGCTTTTTTGGCATAGAAGCTGATGACTTTGAATTTGCCGTTCTTCTCATCAAGGAATACCGGTTTGATCAGTTCTGCATTCAGTTTTTTCGGCTTCACGGATTTAAAATACTCGTCTGAGGCGAGGTTAATCACCACATTATCACCTTGTGCTTCCAACGCTTCGTTAAGCTTATCGGTGATAGTATCTCCCCAGAACTGATAGAGGTCTTTACCCTTCGCATTGGCCAGACGAATGCCCATTTCCAGACGGTAGGGTTGCATCAAATCCAGTGGGCGCAGAACGCCATACAGCCCGGACAGCATGCGTAAGTGCTGCTGGGCGAAATCGAAATCTGCTTCGCTGAAGGTTTCTGCCTGCAATCCGGTGTACACGTCACCTTTGAACGCCAGAATGGCCTGACGCGCATTGTCCGGTGTGAAGTCTGGCTGCCAATCATGGAAACGAGTCGCGTTCAGATCCGCCAGCTTATCGCTAATTCCCATCAGCTTGCCGATCTGCGGCGCAGAGAGTTGACGCGCCACGTGGATTAACTGTTGGGAGTGATCCAGCAGTTCAGGCAGCGTATGGCGTGTGGTAGCCAGCGGGCTTTGGTAGTCGAGCGTTTTTGCAGGTGAAATCAGAATCAGCATATCCAGTCCTTGCAGGAGATTTACTGCGACTTTAGCAAAAAAAACGACAGAATTGATCGATGGTTGTGATTGCCGCGCTAACTGCGCGGCGTTTCATCCCAGGTATCCGGTGCAAGCTGTTGTCTGATCTCAGGATAACGGCGCGGATCAAATTCCGGGCGCACACCGAGTTTGCGCTGACGCAGATAGTCGCTGGCAAGAGTATGAACAACCGGGGAGAGCAGTAAAATCGCCGTCAGGTTAGTTATCGCCATACAGGCCATGATGATGTCGGCGAGCTGCCAGACCAGCGGGAAACTGACTAAGGTGCCTGCGATCACGGTACTGACGGTAGCAATGCGCAACAGCCAGATAACCCGGATATTGTCCAGACGTAAAAAGACCAGGTTGTTTTCCGCATAAATGTAGTTAGCCACAATAGAGCTGAAAGCAAACAGAATCACAATAAATGCGACAAACCCAGCCCCCCATTCGCCGGTCAGTGAGACCATGGCCTTCTGCATCAACTGGATGCCTTCCATTGGAATATAGGTTGTGCCATTCCCCGCCAGAAGAATAATCATGGCGCTGGCTGTGCAGATAATTAGCGTATCACCTAATACACCGATCATTTGCACAATGCCTTGCGCCGCGGGATGCGGTGGCCAGGAGGCAGCCGAAGCTGCTGCGTTAGGTGTTGATCCCATTCCCGCTTCATTAGAGAACATACCGCGTTGAAAACCGCTGGCAATGGCCTGACTCAGCGTATAACCGGCCGCGCCGGCAGCAGCTTCCTGCCACCCTAAAGCACTTTTTACGATGTTGACGATGATCTCGGGGATCTGCCCGATATGCCAAAGACAGATAGCAATGCTGCAACCGACCCACAGCAGCGCCATGATCGGCACAAACCATTGCATCAGACGGGCAACACCTTTAATACCGCCAATGATCACCAGGAATGACAGTATCGCCAAAGCGATGCCGGATGCGAGGGGAGGGATGTCGAACGCAAATGCCAATGCGCGGGAGACAGAGTTTGCCTGTACGCTGTTAAAAATCAGGCCGTATGCGATGAGCAAAAAGAGGGCAAAGAGTACGCCCATCCAGCGCATCCCCAGACCGCGCGCCATATACCATGCTGGCCCGCCGCGGTACTGCCCCTTACTATCGCGTTCTTTATACAGTTGCGCGAGTGAGCACTCGGCAAAGGAGGTCGCCATGCCAATGATCGCCGAGACCCACATCCAGAAGACGGCCCCTGCGCCACCCGCGGCGATCGCCAGGGCAACCCCGGCGAGGTTTCCGCTGCCAATACGAGCAGCGAGACTGGTACATAATGCTTGAAACGAGGTTAAGCCACCCGGTTGTGGGCTGAGGCTGTTTTTAAGACTTTTGCCAAAATGGCGAATGTAGCGAAACTGAACAAACCCGGTACGCCAGGTGAACCAACATCCTGCACCAAGCAGGAGGTAGATCATCACCGATCCCCAGAGTATTTCATTAATAAACGAGAAAAAATCAGGCATTAACATCCCTCTTGTTGATGCCGGTACGCGCGAATATTCCCATGTAAGCGCTACCAATTATCGAACAGTATATACCTTGTCAGGAGATTGATTGCGGGAGTTTACCATAACAATGGGTATAACCCTTAATTGCGCATCAGGGGCTTTAAGATGCGTAATCGGGAATGAGCAGTGAGTTGGACAATCCCGGCGGTTGCGCTGAGAGTGCGTCGTGCTATCATCAGGGAAGATCGGTTACATCCCCCTAATAAGCTGTTTAAAGAGAATCGCTATCATGACGGACAAATTGACCTCCCTTCGTCAGTTCACCACAGTAGTGGCCGACACCGGAGACATCGCGGCAATGAAGCTGTATCAGCCTCAGGATGCCACAACTAACCCTTCTCTCATTCTTAACGCAGCGCAGATCCCAGAATACCGCAAGCTGATCGATGACGCTGTGGCATGGGCTAAGCAGCAGAGCGACGATCGTGCTCAGCAGATCGTCGACGCGACGGATAAACTGGCGGTAAATATCGGTCTGGAGATCCTGAAACTGGTCCCGGGTCGTATCTCTACTGAAGTTGATGCTCGCCTGTCCTACGACACCGACGCGTCTATCGCGAAAGCGAAACGTCTGATCAAACTGTACAACGATGCTGGCATCAGCAACGATCGCATTCTGATCAAACTGGCTTCTACCTGGCAGGGTATCCGTGCTGCAGAGCAGCTGGAAAAAGAAGGTATCAACTGTAACCTGACTCTGCTGTTCTCCTTCGCGCAGGCGCGTGCATGTGCTGAAGCTGGCGTATACCTGATTTCTCCGTTCGTTGGCCGTATTCTTGACTGGTACAAAGCCAATACTGACAAGAAAGAGTACGCACCGGCAGAAGATCCGGGTGTGGTTTCCGTAACGGAAATTTACGAGTACTACAAACAGCACGGTTACGAAACCGTCGTCATGGGCGCAAGCTTCCGTAACATCGGCGAAATCATTGAGCTGGCGGGCTGCGATCGTCTGACGATTGCTCCGGCACTGCTGAAAGAGCTGGCGGAAAGCGAAGGCGCTATCGAACGTAAACTGTCCTTCTCTGGCGAAGTGAAAGCGCGTCCTGCACGCATCACTGAAGCTGAGTTCCTGTGGCAGCACAACCAGGATCCGATGGCTGTAGACAAACTGGCGGACGGTATCCGTAAGTTTGCTGTAGACCAGGGTAAACTGGAAAAAATGATCGGCGATCTGCTGTAATCATTAAGGCGTGGCCCTGATATGGGTCACGCTACCTCTTCTGAAACCTGTCTGTCCTTCCCTTCGCAGTGTATCATTCTGTTTAACGAGACTGTTTAAACGGAATAATCATGAACACTTTACGCATTGGCCTGGTTTCCATTTCCGATCGCGCCTCCAGTGGCGTTTACCAGGATAAGGGTATCCCTGCCCTTGAAGAGTGGCTGGCATCGGCTCTGACTACCCCCTTTGAGCTGCAAACGCGGTTAATCCCGGATGAGCAGGCGATCATCGAGCAAACGTTATGCGAACTGGTTGATGAAATGAGCTGCCATCTGGTGCTGACCACCGGTGGTACCGGTCCGGCACGCCGCGATGTGACGCCTGATGCCACGCTGGCTGTTGCCGATCGCCAAATGCCTGGGTTTGGTGAGCAAATGCGCCAGATTAGTTTGCACTTTGTACCGACGGCGATCCTTTCCCGTCAGGTTGGGGTCATTCGCAAGCAGGCGCTGATCCTGAATCTGCCTGGGCAGCCGAAATCGATCAAAGAAACGCTCGAAGGCGTAAAAGATGCTGACGGTAAGGTTATCGTGCCGGGGATCTTTGCAAGTGTACCGTATTGTATACAGTTGTTGGATGGGCCGTATGTGGAAACTGCGCCCGCTGTCGTAGCATCTTTTCGCCCTAAAAGCGCAATACGCGATACAAACGCCTGAAAGTAGTCTATTCGTGATATAAATGGCAAACGCGGTGGAGTATTGAATTGTTTACGATATAGTAATTTTTGATTTACACATATCGCCAAAACGTTCAATGACTCCACTGACTCATGGTTTGCTATGTCACAACATTCTCGACCGCTGAATCGCCAGGATTATAAAACCCTAACGCTTGCTGCCCTCGGTGGAGCGTTGGAGTTTTATGATTTCATTATTTTTGTCTTCTTTGCCGCCGTCGTTGGCGAACTCTTTTTCCCCACAGACATCCCGGAATGGCTACGTCAGGTGCAAACCTTCGGTATTTTTGCCGCAGGCTATCTGGCGCGTCCGCTCGGCGGCATCATCATGGCGCACTTTGGCGATCTGGTCGGGCGCAAGAAAATGTTCACCCTGAGCATTTTGCTGATGGCAATACCGACACTGGCAATGGGTTTGCTACCCACTTACGCCTCAATGGGGATTCTGGCTCCGCTGTTGCTGTTGTTGATGCGTATTTTGCAAGGCGCAGCCATTGGTGGCGAAGTTCCGGGGGCGTGGGTATTTGTGGCTGAACACGTACCGGAGCGTCGTATCGGCATTGCCTGTGGCACGCTGACCGCCGGACTGACGGTGGGAATTCTGCTGGGATCGGTGGTTGCGACGCTGGTGAACACCAGCCTGACGCAGCAGGCAGTGCATGACTACGGCTGGCGTATCCCTTTCCTGTTGGGCGGGGCGTTTGGGCTGGTGGCGATGTATTTGCGTCGTTGGCTGCAGGAAACACCTATCTTCCTTGAAATGCAGCAACGTAAGGCGTTGGCGCAGGAACTGCCGGTGAAGTCGGTAGTCAGTAAACATAAAAAGGCCGTGGTCATTTCAATGCTGCTGACCTGGTTGTTATCAGCCGGGATTGTGGTGGTGATTCTGATGTCGCCCGTCTGGTTGCAGAAACAGTATGGGTTTGCCCCCGCGCTGACGTTACAGGCGAACAGTGTCGCCACCATTATGCTGTGTATCGGGTGTCTGCTGGCTGGATTTATTGTCGACAGGGTTGGTGCCAGCAAAACCTTTATTATCGGTAGCCTGCTGCTGGCCTGTTCCAGCTGGTTCTTCTATCACCTGACCGGTAGCCACCCTGAGTATCTCTTCCTGTTGTACGGGCTGGTGGGGTTGTGTGTTGGTGTTGTGGGTGCAGTACCTTATGTCATGGTGCGGGCGTTCCCAGCAGAAGTGCGCTTTACCGGCATCTCCTTTTCCTACAACGTTTCCTATGCCATTTTTGGTGGTCTGACGCCGATTGCAGTAACAATGCTAATGAGCGTGTCGCCAATGGCTCCGGCCTGGTATGTGCTGGCGTTGTCGCTGGTGGGATTAGGTCTGGGGATTTGGCTGCGACAGGATATTTATCATCGTGATGCGAGCGTGCAGGGGGAGCTACAGCGCTTGTAAGGAATATCCCCCCGTAAGGGGGGATAACGTCGATTAGTGCGCTTCACCAATCGGCAGGATGGTACGACCAAACTGTTCGTTCAGTACTTCACCCATCGCCAGGTAAATGGCGCTTGCGCCACACACCAGGCCAATCCAACCTGCAACATGGATAATGGCTTCGTTACCGACAATGTTGCCAACAGCCAGCAGCGCGAACAGCACCGTCAGGCTCAGGAAGACAAACTGTAATGCACGGGCGGCTTTCAACGTTCCGAAGAACATGAACAGAGTGAACACGCCCCACAGACCCAGGTATACGCCCAGGAACTGACCATTTGTTGCATCTGCCAGGCCCATTTTCGGCATGATCAGGATCGCAACCAGCGTCAGCCAGAAAGAACCGTAGGAGGTAAAGGCGGTTAAACCGAAGGTATTGCCTTTTTTATATTCCAGCAGGCCGGCAAAAATTTGCGCGATACCGCCGTAGAAAATTCCCATCGCCAGAATAATAACGTCAAAGGCGAAGAAACCCGCGTTGTGCAGGTTAAGCAGAATGGTGGTCATGCCAAAGCCCATCAGGCCCAGCGGTGCCGGATTAGCCAACTTAGTGTTGCCCATAATTCCTCAAAATCATCATTGATTGAATGGTGAAATAGTTTCCCCGAATAACGATCACAGCCTTCGGGGCGCGGCATGATAATCAGGGGAGAGAGGACTGTCTATGATCTAATAAGGGGAAAATGAATTATTTTCCCCTGTGACGAGCATCACGCTTGTGAGGTGTTGATTATTCGGCGCAGACAGGCGATTTGCAGCACGGCCGGAATGGTGACCCGATAGGCACTTCCACTCACGGCTTTTACTCCGTTTAAAGCTGCACCCACTGGGCCTCCAAGCCCTGCGCCGCGCAGGAGTCCGTGTCCGATGACGCTAACAGCAGCGTGCGTACGCAGAATCCGGGATAACTGGCCGGAGAGCAGGTGAGACACTCCTTTCGCCAGATTGCGGTCTTTCATTAATAGCGGCAACAGTTCTTCCAGCTCGGAGACTTTTGCATCGACCGCCTGCAGAAATTCTTGCTTATGCTCAGCATCCATTTTTTGCCAGGTATTTCGTAAAAAATGTTCCAGCAGATATTGTTCAATTTCGAACGTAGACATCTCTTTATCTGCTTTGAGCTTTAGCCGCTTTGAGACATCCAGCAAAATCGCCCGGTATAATTTCCCGTGCCCGCGCAATTTGTTGGCAATACTGTCACCGCCGTAATGTTGAAGCTCGCCAGCGATTAATTGCCAGTTGCGGCGGTGCTGTTCCGGGTGTCCTTCCATCGATTTAAACAATTCGTTATGACTCAGAACGCTCGACAGACGGGCTTTCCCTTTTTCGTTGTGGGTAAGTAAACGCGTAATGTCGGCGAGCTGCTCTTCACTACAATGCTGGAGAAAAGCGAGATCGTCGTCGTTCAAATACGTGACATTCATACTGAGTTCTACTTATGCAGAAGGGATTAGTCGTCGCCAATGATTTTCAATGTCGCCATATCAGATGAGTTTACCGACTGACCAGAGAAGGTAATTTTGGATACACAGCGTTTGTTGTCGTTGTCGCTATTAATATTGATCCAATTGGTGGTCTGTCCCTCTTTAATGGATGAAGGGACATTCAGGCTTTGACTGGACATGCGTGCAGCTTTGAAATAAACAGATGCACCGTTCAGATGAATATCGCCACGGTCAGCGGTAAGCTGGATGCGTTTCACTACGCGACAAACGGGGATTTTTAGTGCCAGGTCGTTGGTTTCATTTCTGGGCATCGCAATCATGCCGAGAACTTTATGATCGTTAGCGTGCGCGGCGCTGCTCAGTAGAAGACCCGCCAACAGGCTGGCGGGAAGCGTTAATGCGGCTTTCATGGTGTTTCTCTTTGACGGATTCAAAAATGTGTTCGTTGCCGTCATCTTAACGCTGCCAGAAAAACGATTCATTCCTGTAATCTTTTCTTTTTATTACAATTTTTTGGTG
>NZ_JANEWL010000115.1:0-13623 GCF_028069815.1 Citrobacter sp. Awk 2 | reverse complement strand
TGTATATACAAGTATATATTGATTACATGTTACTCATGTTGCGGAAGTGTTGAGCGATGTGGGTTGAGCCAACCTGATGTTGATGACCTTACTCATCCGAACACTTAAGGATATCGCTATGACCGCTGAAAATCGTATTCGTCATGTTGATGTACGCGCCTCCCGGGGGACTAAACTCACGGCAAAGAGCTGGCTAACCGAGGCTCCGCTACGGATGCTGATGAATAACCTCGACCCGGAGGTGGCTGAAAATCCACATGAACTCGTGGTATATGGCGGAATTGGGCGTGCGGCACGTAACTGGGAGTGCTATGACAAAATCGTAGAAACCCTGACTCAGCTAAACGATGATGAGACACTGCTGGTCCAGTCCGGTAAGCCCGTTGGTGTGTTTAAAACCCACAGCCATGCGCCACGTGTCCTGATCGCTAACTCTAACATTGTTCCTCATTGGGCGAACTGGGAATACTTTAACGAACTTGATGCGAAGGGCCTGGCGATGTACGGCCAGATGACTGCGGGTAGTTGGATCTACATCGGTAGTCAGGGCATCGTTCAGGGTACCTATGAAACCTTCGTTGAAGCCGCTCGCCAACATTACAACGGTAGCCTTAAGGGGCGCTGGATCCTCACCGCGGGCCTGGGGGGAATGGGGGGAGCACAACCGCTGGCGGCAACGCTTGCGGGTGCTTGTTCTCTGAACATTGAGTGCCAGCAAAGCCGCATCGATTTCCGCCTTAAGACACGCTATGTCGATGAGCAGGCGACCTCGCTTGACGATGCGTTGGCACGCATCAAACGTTACACCGAACAGGGCAAAGCAATTTCTATCGCGCTGTGTGCTAACGCCGCCGACATTCTTCCTGAACTGGTTCGTCGTAACGTGCGTCCGGATTTAGTCACCGACCAGACCAGCGCGCATGACCCATTGAATGGCTATTTACCACAGGGTTGGCAGTGGTCCGATTATGTAGCACGTGCGAAAACTGAACCTTCTGTTGTTGTTCAGGCAGCCAAACGCTCAATGGCCGAACATGTCAATGCGATGCTGGCGTTCCAGAAACAAGGGATTCCTGTTTTTGACTATGGCAACAACATCCGCCAGATGGCGCTGGAGATGGGGGTGACAAACGCGTTTGATTTCCCCGGATTTGTCCCTGCCTATATTCGTCCGCTGTTCTGTCGCGGGATTGGTCCCTTCCGCTGGGTGGCGCTCTCCGGCGACCCGGAAGACATTTACAAAACAGACGCCATGGTCAAAGAACTCATCCCGGATGACGAACATTTGCACCGGTGGCTGGATATGGCTCGCGAACGTATCAGCTTCCAGGGCTTACCGTCACGTATCTGCTGGGTTGGCCTCGGACAACGCGCCAAATTAGGTCTGGCGTTCAATGAAATGGTCCGTAGTGGTGCGCTCTCTGCGCCTATCGTCATTGGCCGCGATCACCTGGACTCAGGTTCTGTTGCCAGCCCAAACCGTGAAACGGAAGCAATGAAGGATGGTTCTGATGCGGTATCCGACTGGCCGCTACTCAACGCGCTGTTGAATACAGCCAGTGGCGCGACCTGGGTTTCTTTGCATCATGGCGGCGGCGTCGGCATGGGCTTCTCGCAACATTCAGGCATGGTGATTGTGTGTGACGGCACTGATGAAGCGGCTGAGCGTATTGCGCGGGTTCTGCACAACGATCCGGCTACGGGCGTGATGCGCCATGCTGATGCCGGCTACGAAATAGCGCAACGCTGCGCCCGTGAGCAGGGGCTGAACCTGCCAATGGAAAAATAGTGACGTATTTCCCGGTCTGGGCGGAAGTATAAAACGTCCGCTGGAAGCCTCTAACCCACAGGATGCACAGCGATATGAGCAAACAAACACATTATCAGCCGTTATGCGGTGTTCGTGTTCTCGACCTGAGTCGGGTACTGGCTGGCCCTTATTGTACGGCGATGCTGGCCGATCTCGGTGCCGAGGTTATTAAAATTGAAGCACCTGGACACGGTGATGATAGCCGCCACCTTGGACCCTTTGTGAAGGGCGAAAGCGTCTATTACGGCCTGATTAACCGCGGCAAGCGCAGTATTGAACTGGATTTTAAATGTCCGGAGCACCGGCAGCATTTCTATCAATTGGTCGAAGAAGCGGACGTGGTGGTGGAGAACTTTCGCCCGAGCGTGACGCAGCGCCTTGGGATCGATTTTGACACGCTTAAAAAGTATAACGACCGGCTGATCTACGCCAGTATTTCAGGTTTTGGCCAGCACAGCCCGTTGGCCAAACATCCTGCTTACGACATTGTCGCCCAGGCGATGTCCGGCTTGATGAGCGTGACGGGATTTGCGCAAAGCGGCCCCACACGCAGTGGTGAATCTCTCGGTGATGTCTGTGCCGGGATCTACGCCGCCTGGGCTGTCAGCAGTGCGTTATTTGCCCGCGAACGACATCATCCCGAGGCGCAATATATCGATGTTGCCATGCTGGACGTGTTGGTCAGCATGCAGGTAACAGGGCTATCGAATTTGTTTGCCCACGGGAAAGCGCCGGGATTGATTGGCAATCGCCATCCTGTTTCCACGCCGTTTGATACCTACCGGGCCGCAGATGGGCTGGTGGTGATCGCGGTAGCCAGTCAGCGTCTTTATGCGCGGTTGTGCGAATGCATGGGGCAACCCGCGTTGGCAACGGATAGCCGCTTCATTGATGACATTAGCCGTACGCGAAACGAGCAGCAATTAAAAGCAGCCATTGAGCGCTGGAGCATGACATTTAGCGTGGACGATCTTTGCGAGCTCCTGCTGGAGGCAGGTGTTCCGGCTTCGCCGATTCATAACCTGGAGCAGGTGACACAAAGCGAACATGCACAGGCTCGCCAGTTACTGATTCAGCCATCTGATGAGAGCAACCCTTTAGTTGTACAACCGGTGTTCTTCAATGGCCATAAACCCCATGCGATCGAGAGGGCTCCGGCACTAGGAGAAGCCAACGCGCTCTATGGTGTAGATACCCACTCATTACCAACAGGAGCAGTGCATGAGCTTTGAAATTAATGAAACTGAGCGCGCGATTGTCGACGCGGTGACAAGCGTCGCCCGGGATGTCCTGCAACCACGCGCCCAGCACTATGATGAAACGGAGACTTTCTGCCAGGAGAGTCTTACTGCACTGGGCGAACTCGGCTGCATGGGCATTAACTTACCCGAAGCCTATGGGGGCTTCGGGGTGGGCAGCGTCGCCATGAGCCAGGCGGTAGAAGCGATTGCTGGCGCTTGTGCCTCCACCGCTTCTGCGTTGACCGCCCATTTCCTGGCCACCGACTCTATTCTGATTGGCGGGACAGAAGAACAAAAGCTGCACTGGCTCCCGCGGGCAGCCAGTGGGGAATTGTTGGGGGCGTTTGCGCTAACGGAACCTGCCGCTGGCTCAAACCCCGCTGATATGCGAACGGTTGCAAAGCGTGAGGCTGATGGATGGCGAATTCAGGGGAATAAACACTACATCACGAATGCCCGGGAAGCAGACTTGATTGTGCTGTATGCGAAAACGGCTCCGGCAGAGGGGCATAACGGTATCAGTGCGTTCATTATCCCGAAAGACACCGGCGGCGTCGTGTTCTCCAGCCCGGAAAAAACCATGGGGCTACGTGGCAGTACTATTTATGAACTGTCTTTAGATTGCTGGCTTCCTCAATCCGCGCTGCTGGGTAAAGAAGGCCAGGGATTCGCAACGGCGATGGAAGTGCTTGATCGTGGGCGTGTTGAAGTTGCTGCAATGTCACTGGGTATTGCCAGCGCGGCAATGGAGAGTTGTTTGCAGTGGGTGCATGACAGACAGATCGGTCCGAAACCATTGATGGCCTATCAGGGAACGCAATGGCGACTGGCGGATATGCATACCCAGTTACAGGCGGCACGGATGCTGACCTGGCAAGCGGCGGAAAAGCGCGATAGCGGGCAACGTTTTAGCCTTGATTCAGCGACCGCCAAATTGTTTGCCGCTGAATGCGCCGGTTTTGTCACGGATGCCGCACTTCAGTTACACGGTGGCTATGGTTACATCCGCGATCTTCCCCTTGAACGCTATGTCCGGGATGCCCGCATCCTGCGCATCTTTGAAGGCACGTCGGAAATACAAAAAATCATTATCTCAAGAAGCTTGCTGAACAACCGTTAGGCATGACCAAACGGCAGGGCAAAGTGCGTGCGGGATTGCATGCTCCAGGCTGTTCCGGCCTGGAAATTCGATGGGTAAAAGCACCATTTCCAGGTTCGTTCTATAACGTGAGGAAGCATGCATCATGAACATTGACGACAGTACACAACAACATGTAAAGCCTGCAGCCGTGGCTCCGCTAATTGAGTCACGCTCCATTGACTACATTCCTGAGGCTGAACGACACGGCAGTTTGTTCAGTCAGTTTACGCTGTGGTTTGGCGCAAACCTGCAAATTACAGCAATTGTTACCGGCGCATTGGCCGTGGTGTTGGGCGGTGATGTGTTCTGGTCGCTGATTGGATTGTTCGTCGGACAGGTACTCGGTGGCGCAGTGATGGCGCTCCATGCTGCACAGGGACCGAAATTGGGTCTTCCACAGATGATATCGAGCCGGGTGCAGTTTGGCGTATACGGTGCAGTGTTGCCGATAATCCTGGTCTGCATGATGTACGTGGGTTTTTCCGCGGGGGGGACAGTACTCGCCGGCCAGGCCATTGCGCAGCTCGTCAATGTGAGTGACTGGTTTGGTATTCTGATTTTTGGTGTCGTGATTATCACCATTACGGTTTGCGGTTACCGCGTGATCCACGGGCTGGGGAAACTGGCGAGTGTGGTGGGTATCGTCATCTTCTTTTACCTCTTTTTTAAAATTCTCTATGGCTATGATGTCCAGACATTGCTGGAAAATCGTCACTTTACGCTGACTAATTTCTTGCTGGCGATGTCCCTTTCAGCATCATGGCAGATAGCGTTTGGTCCCTATGTTGCCGACTATTCGCGCTATTTACCGAGCAACACGTCTACAGTAAAAGCATTTTTCGCTGTCGGACTGGGTAGCGTCGTGGGGACTCAGGCATCCATGGTGCTGGGGGTTTTTGCTGCCGCAATCGCAGGGAAACAGTTTGCGGGTCATGAAGTTGCCTACATCGTCGGCCTTGGCAGTACAGGGGTTATTGCCGGTCTGTTATTCCTCGGCATCTTCTTTGGTAAGGTCACTATTACTGCACTGAATGCCTACGGCAGTTTTATGTCACTCGCCACTATTGTCAGCGGCTTCCGTGGAAAACATAACGTATCACCCGGTATGCGTCTGTTTTTCATCATTCTCATGGTGGGGTTCTCTACGCTGATCGGTTTGTTAGGACAGCATGAATTTCTGAAGTTATTTACCGCATTCTTGTTATTTTTGTTGGCCTTCTTCACCCCGTGGAGTGCGATTAACCTGGTAGATTACTACCTCGTCACCAAAGGGCGCTATGACTTGCCCGCACTCTCTGATCCTAACGGACGCTATGGTCGCTGGAACATGACCGGCATCCTCACTTATCTGTTCGGTATTGTCGTCCAGTTACCGTTTATCGCGACCAGCTTTTATACCGGCTCACTCGTTGAAAGCCTGGGCGGGACTGATATCTCCTGGATTGTTGGCCTGCTGGCAACCGGGGTGGTCTATTTTGTGGCTACGCGGTTCTGGCCGCCCTCTATCGCACCGGCACTGATTTTGCCTGAAGAGCGCTAGTTTTCTCGCTCATACAAAACAGAAGGAATATGAAATGAAAATCTTAGTGGGCGTGAAACGTGTTATCGACCATAACGTCAAAATACGCATCAAAGCTGATGGAACCGGCGCTGAGCTGGAAAACGTCAAAATGTCGATGAACCCTTTTGACGAAATTGCGCTGGAAGAGGCGGTGCGTCTGAAAGAAGCCGGCGTAGCAAGTGAAGTTGTTGTTGTTTCAGTCGGGGATCTTTCTTCTCAGGAAACGCTACGCAATGCGCTGGCCCGAGGTGCTGACAAGGCGCTGTTAGTTGAAACCGAGCAGGGAGCAACATTCGGGTCATTGGACATCGCGAAAATACTCCAGCGACTTGTCGCGCAGCTAGAACCTCAGCTCATCCTGCTGGGCAAGCAAGCGATTGATAATGACGCCAACCAGACCGGGCAAATGCTGGCCGGATTACTGGCGTGCAGTCAGGCAACCTTTGCATCGGCGCTGGATGTGACCGACGACGGACGCATTACTGTCACCCGGGAAATTGACGGTGGTTTAGAGGTGCTCTCCCTGGCATTGCCTGCGGTGGTAACTGCCGATTTGCGCCTGAATCAACCTCGTTACCCAAGCCTGCCGAATATTATGAAAGCGAAGAATAAACCTCTGGAGATTATCTCATTGGCATCTATGGGTTTTGTACCCTCGAAGCAGTTAACCACCCTCAATATCACCGAGCCGAAAAAACGCAATAGCCGCTGTCAATGGCTGGAAAATGCGGCCCAACTGGTTGCGGTGCTAAAAGAACACAAAGCCATTTAATTCTCAGAGGATGCCGAAATGAGTCAGACATCAATTCTTGTTATTGCCGAACACGATAATCAGACGCTCAAAAGCAGCACCCTGACAACCCTCACCGCGGCGCAGCATATTGCTGCCGGCGGCGAGGGGAGGGTTCACTTGCTGATTGTGGGCCATCAGTGCCAAAACGTTGTGGATGCCGCGCGAACCCTCGGTGGGGTCACTGAAATACTGGTTTGTGACGCACCTCATTACGCCAGCCTTCTGGCGGAAGAGGTGTGCGCAGCGGTTGTCCCCCTGGTGACTGATTTCACCCATGTACTTTTACCGGCGACCGGATACGGAAAAAATATCGCACCGCGGTTAGCGGCAATGCTGGATGTCGCACAAATTTCTGATATCACCGAAGTCTGCGATGCAAATACGTTTGTGCGTCCAATTTATGCAGGTAATGCCCTGGAAACGGTGCGCAATAATGGCGGACAACTGGTCATTACCGTGCGCGGCTCAGCCTTCACGCCATCGCTGCATGCCGGGCATGACGTACGGGTAACGCCGGTACAACCAACCGCCGCGCTGGCATTATCACGCCATGTGAGTCAGTCACTTACGCCGTTTTCTCGTCCGGAACTGAGTACCTCAAAAATCGTCATTTCGGGGGGGCGCGGACTGAGTGCGAAAGAGAATTTTCAACTTATTGAGACCATTGCCGACAAGCTTGGTGCAGCAATTGGCGCATCCCGTGCCGCCGTTGACGCCGGTTTTGTGCCTAATGATTATCAGGTAGGGCAGACTGGTAAAATTATTGCCCCCGACCTCTATATCGCCGTAGGTATTTCCGGTGCGATACAACATTTGGCGGGCATGAAAGAAAGCAAATTGATTGTCGCCATTAATAAAGATAAAGAGGCGCCGATTTTCCAGATTGCAGATTACGGTATCGAAGGCGATCTGTTCCAGATTTTACCCGAGCTGGAGAAAGCGCTGGCGTAACCCGCCATGCCCCATAACGTTTTTTCTTTCTCAGGAGGAAATATGCATCCAGACAGGTCAGCGCTCGACACCCAAAAGATCCGTGAGGCAATGGAGTTTGATGTCCTGATTGTGGGGGGCGGTCCATCGGGGCTGGCGGCGGCGATTCATCTGAAGCAACTGGCGGCACAGCGCCAGCAAACGCTTTCCGTTTGCCTGATCGACAAAGGAGCCAGCATTGGTGCACATATATTGTCCGGAGCGGTCATTGATCCTGTTGGATTGAATGAACTGCTGCCGGGCTGGCAACAAAAGCTGTCATTACCGCTAACGCCAGTGACGGAAGATCGTTTTTTGTTTTTGGGTGCCCAAAAGCAGATTCGTGTACCGCAAATATTTTTACCTGAATGCTTTAAAAATCATGGCAATGTGATTGGGAGCCTTGGCCTGGTGTGCCAGACCCTTGCCCAGCAGGCGGAACAACTGGGCGTCGAAGTCTTTGCCGGATTTACGGGGACTGAAGTGCTTTATGATGAACAGGGTGCAGTAATCGGTGTCGCTACCGGTGATATGGGGCTGGATAAATCAGGTCAGCCGACTGCGCAGTATCAGCAAGGGATCAACCTGCTCGCCAGAACCACGCTTTTTGCTGAAGGATGCCGTGGGCAGCTAGGAAAAACAGTAATTGAGAAGTTCACACTAGACCGGGATAGCGCCCCCCAGACCTACGGACTGGGGTTGAAAGAAGTGTGGCAAGTTCCCCCGGAGCAGCATCAACCGGGGCTGGTGGTGCATTGTGCCGGTTGGCCGTTGGGTGCAGCAACCTACGGCGGTGGCTTTGTCTACCATTATGGCGATAACCTGGTCGCGGTGGGATTGGTTGTTGGGCTGAATTACAGTAATCCGTGGTTGTCACCGTTTGAAGAGTTTCAACGTTTGAAAACGCATCCGGCCATTTCTGCGCATCTGCAACAGGGGACGCGCCTCAGTTATGGTGCCAGAACGATGGTTGCGGGAGGATTGTCTTCACTGCCGATACTGAGCTTTAAAGGGGGGGCACTTCTTGGCGATAACGCTGGATTTTTAAACGCCGCACGAATCAAAGGCAGCCACTGCGCCATTAAAAGTGGAATGTTGGCCGCCCGGGCGACTCTCGAGGCTTTAGACATCGCACAGGCTCAGGGGCAATATCTGGCAGATGAAGCGACTCTGGCCGCGGTTTATCAGCAGGGCTTCCAGGACAGTTGGCTGTACCGCGAACTATACCAAACGCGTAACTTTAAACCCTATATGAAGAAGGGACTGTATACAGGCTCTCTCTTATTTGGTGCGGAACAACTGTTATTGAAAGGCCATACACCGTGGACGTTAGCACTGAAACAAAGCGATCATCAGGCACTCAAACCCGCTTCCAGCGAGGCGAAGATTAACTATCCAAAGCCTGACGGCGTGCTGACATTCGACCGATCTTCATCGGTGTTTTTGTCGAATACTAACCATGAAGAAGATCAGCCTTGTCATCTGAGGTTGAAAGATGAGCGTATCCCGCTCACGGTAAATCTGCCGTTGTACGCGGCCCCGGAGACACGTTACTGTCCGGCGGGTGTCTATGAAATTGTCGAGCTGGAGCAGCAACCTCATCTGCAAATTAATGCGCAGAACTGCCTGCACTGTAAGGCTTGTGATATTAAAGACCCAACGCAAAATATCACTTGGACGGCTCCTCAGGGAGGAGAAGGTCCACTGTATCAGGGGATGTAATACGGCTGCTGTGAGTAAACCAGAGACACAAAAAACCACGCAATCGCGTGGTTATTTTGTTCCTCTGGACTGATGAGGTCTTCTATGGAACCTCATCAGACAGCAGAAATGATTAGACGTTGAACAGGAAGTTCATCACATCGCCATCTTTAACGATGTAATCTTTACCTTCTGCACGCATCTTGCCGGCTTCTTTCGCACCTTGCTCACCTTTATAGGTGATGAAGTCTTCAAATGCGATGGTTTGTGCGCGGATAAAGCCTTTCTCGAAGTCGGTGTGGATCTTACCGGCTGCCTGCGGGGCAGTTGCGCCGACAGGGATGGTCCACGCACGAACTTCTTTCACGCCAGCGGTGAAGTAGGTCTGCAGGTTCAGCAGTTCGTAGCCTGCGCGGATAACGCGGTTCAGGCCAGGCTCTTCCAGACCCAGTTCAGCCATAAATTCGTCACGGTCAGCATCGTCGAGTTCAGCGATGTCAGCTTCAACAGCGGCACAAACGGCGACCACGACGGAGCCTTCAGCGTCGGCGATTTCACGAACTTTATCGAGGTACGGGTTGTTTTCAAAACCGTCTTCGTTCACGTTGGCGATATACATGGTTGGCTTCAGCGTCAGGAAGCTCAGGTACTTGATTGCTGCCTTGTCTTCGTCAGTCAGGTTTTTCAGCGCACGCAGCATACCGGCGTTTTCCAACTGCGGCAGGCATTTTTCCAGCGCGGCCAGTTCAGCTTTAGCGTCTTTATCACCGCCTTTGGCTTTCTTCTGTACGCGGTGGATAGCACGCTCACAGGTGTCGAGGTCGGACAGCGCCAGTTCGGTGTTGATCACGTCGATATCGTCAGCGGGATCCACTTTGTTGTTAACGTGGATAATGTTGTCGTTTTCGAAGCAGCGAACAACGTGACCGATAGCTTCGGTTTCACGAATGTTGGTCAGGAACTGGTTACCCAGGCCTTCACCTTTGGATGCGCCTTTTACCAGGCCCGCGATATCCACAAATTCCATTGTGGTTGGCAGGATACGCTGCGGTTTGACGATTTCGGCCAGTTGATCCAGACGAGGATCGGGCATCGGGACAACACCCGTGTTCGGCTCGATAGTACAGAACGGGAAGTTTGCCGCTTCAATACCCGCTTTTGTGAGCGCGTTGAACAGGGTGGATTTGCCTACGTTTGGCAAACCGACGATACCGCATTTGAATCCCATGTTTAAATCACCTTAATCTTTTGATATTCAACCTGTTATGGAAAACAGATTGTAGAAATGTAAATAACTCTGCCTATTATACACAGCACGCGAGAAAAATGCCGCACATCGCTGCTTATTGCGCTTTAAAGGTGTGTAACCGGCTCGTTGCTTTGGTCAGTCCATCTTTGAATAAAATCTCGGTACAACGTGCCGCTTCGTCAATGGCTTCATCAATTAACTTCTGTTCTGAAACAGGCGGTTTGCCTAAAACAAAACCGACAACTTTATTTTTATCGCCCGGATGGCCGATTCCAACGCGTAAACGATGAAAGTTAGGGTTATTGCCTAACTTGCTGATGATGTCTTTCAGGCCATTATGTCCGCCATGACCACCACCCAGCTTAAATTTGGCGACGCCAGGTGGCAGATCTAATTCATCGTGGGCGACCAGAATTTCATCAGGGTTAATGCGATAAAAGCTGGCCATCGCGCCAACGGCTTTGCCGCTCAGATTCATAAATGTGGTCGGTACCAGCAGGCGGACATCTTCACCTTCAAGCGTGACTCTGGAGGTGTAACCGAAGAACTTCGGCTCATCGCGCAGGGGCGCACGGAGTCTCTCTGCCAGTAAATCGACGTACCATGCGCCTGCATTATGTCGCGTTGCCGCATACTCTGCGCCGGGGTTCGCCAGGCCGACAATCAATTTAATCGCCACGTAATTTGTCCTGAGTGTGTCTATAACCGGCGTGTAGTTTACTGTTTGCCGACGCGCTTGACAAAAAACTGCGTGCGCCGCCTCGAAAACTGAATAATTGCAGGAATGGACTATTGGAAATTGAGGGTGTTCAGTAGGTTATTTGTAAAGTTTTGTTGCATGGGTGTTTGTATTTGTGATCACAGGCGCACTTGCGAACGGCAGTGTTGTCTATACTTTACACATAAGGATTAGGGGTATTCCCTGTAACAACCCAAAGTTCCGGAGGTGACACATGAAACGCAAAAACGCTTCGTTACTCGGTAACGTGCTCATGGCTTTAGGGTTGGTGGTGATGGTTGGTGGTGTTGGTTATTCTATTTTAAACCAGTTGCCGCAATTTAATCTGCCACAGTTTTTCGCACATGGTGCCGTGCTCAGTATTTTTGTTGGCGGTGTTCTCTGGCTGGCGGGTGCCCGCGTCGGGGGACATGAACAAATCAGCGATCGTTATTGGTGGGTTCGTCATTACGATAAACGCTGTCGTCGCGGTGATACCACGCATCGTCATAACTAAATGACATCCACAGCAAGTGGTGGTAGATAATAGCCGACGAAGTCCTGGTCAAAAAACCAGGACTTTGCTTTTTCAGGGGCATGATACAGGGCGGATTATTCGAATAATCGGTAATGTAACGCTTTGATCGCACTGTCCGCAGTGTCGGCAGGGAGCAGGATGCAAAGTGTATTGTCCGATGCACCATGACAAATCATACGTACCGCATGCTCCTCAAACCAGGTAAACGCATCTTTGCAAACGCCGGCTGCCTGAGTTAGTTGATTCCCGATCAACGTTATCAACGCCAGCCCGGTCTCCACTTCCACGCGACAGTGTGAGGACAATGTGGTGAATAGCGCCGTGGTCAGCGTATGGTCTTCACCCGATGTAGCAAGGGTAGGATCCAGCGCCAGCGCAATACAATTTTCAGAGGTTGTCACCAAATCGGCTGAAACTGCGTGGCGCGCTAAGATGGCGAATATCTGCGCCAAAAAAGCACTGGATGGCTGCGTCTCCAGGCTGTGTAACCGTAGCAGCGTCTGCTTACGACGCACGGCGAGGGCACGATAACGGGGCGAGTTATCGGTGGTGTTGTGTACCAGTGTGCCCCCGGCAGCAGTGTCCTTACTCGAGCCGACAAAGACGGGGATCCCTTTGCGCATTGCCGGTAGCAGCGTCGCCGGGTGGAGTACCTTCGCACCGTAGGCCGCCATATCGCTGGCCTCAGAAAATGAGATGTGATCGATACGTTTGGCCTTCGGCGCAATTCGCGGATCGGTTGTGTAAATCCCTGCAACGTCTGTCCAGATATCCACGCGTGCAGCATCAAGTGCTTCGCCGAGAAGTGATGCAGTGTAATCACTACCGCCACGCCCGAGCGTTGTGGTGTGTCCGCTGACATCACGGCCGATAAATCCCTGAGTGACCATGATTGCGTGCTCAAGGCGCGGGCGTAAATGCGACTGTGCCAACTGGTGCAGGGCACTGAGATCGGGGGCGGCGCAACCGTAGTTTGAGTTGGTACGCATGACGGCACGAGCATCGAACCACCCGGCTTCAGCGTGCCGCTCACGTAATACTTCGGTGAATAGCAAAGAGGACATTAGTTCACCGTGACTGACCAACTCATCGCTCAGCGCATCGGATGGCGAAACGTTCGCCGACTGGGCCAGGCGACTAATATTATCGAGAAGATTGTCAATTTCCTTACGGATAACGGATGGCTGCTTCAGATGAGAAATAATGTTGTATTGGATGGTGCGTAAAGTCTCAAGCTTATCTAATTGCTGATGTATTTCCAGTCCTTCAGAAAGCTCAACCAGGAGGTTTGTGACGCCTGCCGAAGCAGACAAAACGACTAAACGAACATCGTGATCAGCAAGAACAATGCTGGCACTTCGGTTCATCGCGTCAAAATTAGCGACGCTGGTGCCGCCAAATTTGGCAACGATGAAGGGTGAATAAATGCGAGTCATAACAATCTCATATCAGGGCGCCATAAAATATGGCTAGAAAATTTTCATTCTCGGCATAAGGGAAATGATGTTCGCCTTACGAAATTTCCGCCCGCGGACATTTCTGATGACAACCCAGGAGCATTCCTGTTGTCGATAACGGGTTTTGCCTGTACGCGTTACCGGGTGATGCGCATTAGTTTTTATTTACATAGCCTGTAAATAAGCGCGCCATAGTAAGTGATTTATATTTATGGATCGATGTTTTTATTCTGCCAATTGGTAAATAAGTGAAAAATCATGTCGTAACGAGAAAATCCTTACATTATTAACGGTAAAAACACGTAAAAGAATAACAAAGACATGCAAATTAAGTGGTTTTCATTACATCGCGTTCTTTTCATTTGGCTATAACACGGTAAAACAAATGGCAATAATTATTTATAATTTTGCAATGGCGTGAGGTGTTACTCGTTGAATTTTAAAT
>NZ_JANEWL010000114.1:0-13678 GCF_028069815.1 Citrobacter sp. Awk 2 | reverse complement strand
CCAAGTTCGAATCTGAAGTGTACATTCTGTCCAAAGACGAAGGCGGCCGTCATACTCCGTTCTTCAAAGGCTACCGTCCGCAGTTCTACTTCCGTACTACTGACGTGACGGGTACCATCGAACTGCCGGAAGGCGTAGAGATGGTAATGCCGGGCGACAACATCAAAATGGTTGTTACCCTGATCCACCCAATCGCGATGGATGACGGTCTGCGTTTCGCAATCCGTGAAGGCGGCCGTACCGTTGGCGCGGGCGTTGTTGCCAAAGTAATGAGCTAATTGCCGATAACATTTGACGCAATGCGCAATAAAAGGGCATCATTTGATGCCCTTTTTGCACGCTTTCACACCAGAACCTGGCTCATCAGTGATTTTTTTTGTCATAATCATTGCTGAGACAGGCTCTGAAGAGGGCGTTTAGTCCGAAACGCACCAGAGCATTTCGGTTTGGATCGCCTCGCTTACGCGGGGTGAAAATGTTTGTAGATACTTCTGACAGGTTGGTTTATGAGTGCGAATACCGAAGCTCAAGGAAGCGGGCGCGGCCTGGAAGCGATGAAGTGGGTTGTTGTCGCTGTATTGCTGCTTGTAGCTATCGTTGGCAACTACCTCTATCGTGACATGATGCTGCCGCTGCGTGCGCTGGCCGTAGTGATTCTGATTGCCGCAGCGGGTGGTGTCGCGCTGTTGACTGCAAAAGGTAAAGCGACCGTTGCTTTTGCCCGTGAAGCGAGAACCGAAGTCCGTAAGGTCATTTGGCCAACTCGCCAGGAAACGCTGCACACCACGCTGATCGTTGCTGCGGTCACTGCGGTAATGTCACTGATCCTGTGGGGACTGGATGGTATTCTGGTTCGCCTGGTATCCTTTATCACTGGCCTGAGGTTCTAAGATGTCTGAAGCCCCTAAAAAGCGCTGGTACGTCGTTCAGGCGTTTTCCGGTTTTGAAGGCCGCGTAGCGACCTCGCTGCGTGAGTATATCAAGTTACAAAATATGGAAGAGTTGTTTGGTGAAGTCATGGTACCGACCGAAGAAGTGGTCGAAATCCGTGGCGGCCAGCGTCGCAAAAGCGAGCGTAAATTCTTCCCGGGCTATGTACTGGTCCAGATGGTAATGAATGATGCAAGCTGGCACCTGGTGCGTAGCGTGCCGCGTGTGATGGGCTTTATCGGCGGTACATCTGACCGTCCGGCACCTATCAGCGACAAAGAAGTTGATGCGATCATGAACCGCTTGCAGCAGGTTGGTGATAAGCCACGTCCGAAAACGATGTTTGAGCCAGGTGAAATGGTTCGTGTTAGCGACGGTCCGTTCGCTGACTTTAACGGTGTGGTTGAAGAAGTGGATTACGAGAAGTCTCGTCTGAAAGTTTCCGTGTCTATCTTCGGTCGTGCGACTCCAGTTGAACTGGACTTCGCTCAGGTTGAAAAAGCCTAACACGTCGATCAAAAAAGCGACGATTTAATCGTTGCACAAGGCGCGAGATTGGAATACAATTTCGCGCCTTTTGTTTTTATGGATTCTGTCCGTAAAACGAATTTAATCACGGGGAGCCTCCTTGAGGCGCTATAACCCAACTAGAGGAATTTAGAATGGCTAAGAAAGTCCAAGCCTATGTCAAGCTGCAGGTTGCAGCTGGTATGGCTAACCCGAGCCCGCCGGTAGGTCCAGCACTGGGTCAACAAGGCGTGAACATCATGGAATTCTGCAAAGCGTTCAACGCAAAAACTGATTCCATGGAAAAAGGTCTGCCGATTCCGGTTGTTATCACCGTTTACGCTGACCGTTCTTTCACTTTCGTTACCAAAACGCCTCCGGCAGCAGTACTGCTGAAGAAAGCGGCTGGTATCAAGTCTGGTTCCGGTAAGCCGAACAAAGACAAAGTGGGTAAAATTTCCCGCGCTCAGCTGCAGGAAATCGCGCAGACCAAAGCTGCCGACATGACTGGTTCCGACATTGAAGCGATGACTCGCTCCATCGAAGGTACTGCACGTTCCATGGGCCTGGTAGTGGAGGACTAAGAAATGGCTAAACTGACCAAGCGCATGTCCGTGATCCGTGACAAAGTTGATGCTACTAAACAGTACGATATCAACGAAGCTATCGCTCTGCTGAAAGAGCTGGCCACTGCTAAATTCGTAGAAAGCGTAGACGTTGCCGTTAACCTCGGCATCGACGCACGTAAATCTGACCAGAACGTACGTGGTGCAACTGTACTGCCGCACGGTACTGGCCGTTCCGTTCGCGTAGCCGTATTTACCCAGGGCGCAAACGCTGAAGCTGCTAAAGCTGCAGGCGCTGAGCTGGTAGGTATGGAAGATCTGGCTGACCAGATCAAAAAAGGCGAAATGAACTTTGACGTTGTTATTGCTTCCCCGGATGCAATGCGCGTTGTTGGCCAGCTGGGCCAGGTTCTGGGTCCGCGTGGCCTGATGCCAAACCCGAAAGTTGGTACTGTAACGCCGAACGTTGCTGAAGCCGTTAAGAACGCTAAAGCAGGTCAGGTTCGTTACCGTAACGACAAAAACGGCATCATTCACACTACCATCGGTAAAGTGGATTTTGACGCTGACAAACTGAAAGAAAACCTGGAAGCTCTGCTGGTTGCGCTGAAAAAAGCTAAACCGACTCAGGCTAAAGGCGTGTACATCAAGAAAGTTAGCATCTCCACCACCATGGGTGCTGGTGTTGCCGTTGATCAGGCTGGTCTGAGCGCGTCTGCGAACGTCTAAGATTAGCTTTACGTGGGCGGTGATTTTGTCTACAATCTTACCCCCACGTTTCTGTTGAAATAAACAGAACTCTATGTGAGTCATCTGAATTGTAGCAAGGCAGCAATTGAGTGAATCGCCGGGAGTGTAGTTAACTACATGACCGGTGTGAGCGAGAGCAGCTAACGCGACTACAGTTCAAAGGACGAAGTCATAGACAAGATTTGTTCGTTGGAGCCTGGCCTATCCAGGCCTCCGTCGAAGACCGCAGGTGTTTCGTCAGAAACTTAATGCCCTGCGTAGACGGTGACAGAACGCTAAGATTATTTCTGATACTCTGGCTTGTTTCTGCTCACCGTATTTAGACGCTCTCTCAGTTGGGGAGAGTGAAGTGAGTTCCGGAACATGAGTTCCGGCAAACATCCAGGAGCAAAGCTAATGGCTTTAAATCTTCAAGACAAACAAGCGATTGTTGCTGAAGTCAGCGAAGTAGCCAAAGGCGCGCTGTCTGCAGTAGTTGCGGATTCCCGTGGCGTAACTGTAGATAAAATGACTGAACTGCGTAAAGCAGGTCGTGAAGCTGGCGTATACATGCGTGTTGTTCGTAACACCCTGCTGCGCCGCGTCGTTGAAGGTACTCAGTTCGAGTGCCTGAAAGACACGTTTGTTGGTCCGACCCTGATTGCATACTCTATGGAACACCCGGGCGCTGCTGCTCGTCTGTTCAAAGAGTTCGCGAAAGCGAATGCAAAATTTGAGGTCAAAGCCGCAGCCTTTGAAGGTGAATTGATCCCGGCATCGCAAATCGATCGCCTGGCAACTCTGCCGACCTACGAAGAAGCAATTGCACGCCTGATGGCAACCATGAAAGAAGCTTCGGCTGGCAAACTGGTTCGTACTCTGGCTGCTGTACGCGATGCGAAAGAAGCTGCTTAATCGCAGTTATCTTTCTCAAGCATCTGCTTACGTATAAACTTATTCTGATTTTCAGGAACAATTTAAATGTCTATCACTAAAGATCAAATCATTGAAGCAGTATCCGCTATGTCCGTAATGGACGTTGTAGAACTGATCTCTGCAATGGAAGAAAAATTCGGTGTTTCCGCTGCTGCTGCTGTAGCTGTAGCTGCTGGCCCGGCTGAAGCTGCTGAAGAAAAAACTGAATTCGACGTAATTCTGAAAGCTGCTGGCGCTAACAAAGTTGCTGTTATCAAAGCAGTACGTGGCGCAACTGGCCTGGGTCTGAAAGAAGCTAAAGACCTGGTAGAATCTGCTCCGGCTGCCCTGAAAGAAGGCATCAGCAAAGACGACGCAGAAGCACTGAAAAAATCTCTGGAAGAAGCTGGCGCTGAAGTTGAAGTTAAATAAGCCAACTTTTCTGGTTGCAGCCTAAGAAATTAGGCTGATGGCTGGTGACTTTTTAGTCACCAGCCTTTTTGCGCTGTAAGGCGCCAGTAGCATTTCACACTGTTTGACTACTGCTGTGCCTTTCAATGCTTGTTTCTATCGACGCCTTAATATACTGCGACAGAGCGCCAGTTCTGTGTAAATCGCAATGAAATGGTTTAAGCGTGATAGCAACAGGCATTGCGGAAAGTATTCGATTTTCCGGTCAACAAAATAGTGTTGCACAAACTGTCCCTTCGTCGGACAGATGGGTCGACTTGTCAGCGAGCTGAGGAACCCTAATGGTTTACTCCTATACCGAGAAAAAACGTATTCGTAAGGATTTTGGTAAACGTCCACAAGTGTTGGACATACCTTATCTCCTTTCTATCCAGCTTGACTCGTTTCAGAAGTTCATCGAGCAAGATCCTGAAGGGCAGTATGGTCTGGAAGCAGCTTTCCGTTCCGTTTTCCCGATTCAGAGCTACAGCGGTAATTCCGAGCTGCAATACGTCAGCTACCGCCTTGGCGAACCGGTGTTTGACGTTCAGGAATGTCAGATCCGTGGCGTGACCTATTCCGCACCGCTGCGCGTAAAACTGCGTCTGGTGATCTACGAGCGCGAAGCGCCGGAAGGCACCGTAAAAGACATTAAAGAACAAGAAGTCTACATGGGCGAAATTCCGCTCATGACTGACAACGGTACCTTTGTAATCAATGGTACTGAGCGTGTTATCGTTTCTCAGCTGCACCGTAGTCCTGGCGTCTTCTTTGACTCCGACAAAGGTAAAACCCACTCTTCGGGTAAAGTGCTGTATAACGCGCGCATCATTCCTTACCGTGGTTCCTGGCTGGACTTCGAATTCGATCCGAAGGACAACCTGTTCGTACGTATTGACCGTCGCCGCAAACTGCCAGCGACCATTATTCTGCGTGCACTGAACTACACCACTGAGCAGATTCTGGATCTGTTCTTTGAGAAAGTTGTCTTTGAAATTCGCGACAACAAGCTGCAGATGGAACTGGTGCCGGAACGCCTGCGTGGCGAAACCGCATCCTTTGACATTGAAGCTAACGGCAAAGTCTACGTCGAAAAAGGTCGTCGCATCACTGCGCGCCACATTCGCCAACTGGAAAAAGACGATATCAAGCATATCGAAGTTCCGGTTGAGTACATTGCGGGTAAAGTTGCGGCTAAAGACTACGTTGACGAATCCACTGGCGAGCTGATCTGCGCAGCTAACATGGAGCTGAGCCTGGATCTGCTGGCTAAGCTGAGCCAGTCTGGTCACAAGCGTATCGAAACGCTGTTCACTAACGATCTGGACCACGGTCCGTACATTTCTGAAACTGTACGTGTCGACCCAACCAACGATCGTCTGAGCGCACTGGTAGAAATCTACCGTATGATGCGTCCTGGTGAGCCGCCGACACGCGAAGCTGCTGAAAGCCTGTTCGAGAACCTGTTCTTCTCCGAAGACCGCTATGACCTGTCTGCGGTTGGTCGTATGAAGTTCAACCGTTCTCTGCTGCGCGACGAAATCGAAGGTTCCGGTATCCTGAGCAAAGACGACATCATTGAAGTGATGAAGAAGCTCATCGATATCCGTAACGGTAAAGGCGAAGTCGATGATATCGACCACCTTGGCAACCGTCGCATCCGTTCCGTAGGCGAAATGGCGGAAAACCAATTCCGCGTTGGCCTGGTACGTGTTGAGCGTGCGGTGAAAGAGCGTCTGTCTCTGGGCGATCTGGATACCCTGATGCCTCAGGATATGATCAACGCCAAGCCGATTTCTGCAGCAGTGAAAGAGTTCTTCGGTTCCAGCCAGCTGTCTCAGTTTATGGACCAGAACAACCCGCTGTCTGAGATTACGCACAAACGTCGTATCTCCGCACTCGGCCCAGGCGGTCTGACCCGTGAACGCGCAGGCTTCGAAGTTCGAGACGTACACCCGACTCACTACGGTCGCGTATGTCCAATCGAAACGCCTGAAGGTCCGAACATCGGTCTGATCAACTCCCTGTCCGTGTATGCACAGACTAACGAATACGGCTTCCTTGAGACTCCGTATCGTAAAGTAACCGACGGTGTTGTAACTGACGAAATTCATTACCTGTCTGCTATTGAAGAAGGCAACTACGTTATCGCTCAGGCGAACTCCAACCTGGATGACGAAGGCCACTTTGTAGAAGATCTGGTTACCTGCCGTAGCAAAGGCGAATCCAGCTTGTTCAGCCGCGACCAGGTTGACTACATGGACGTATCCACCCAGCAGGTGGTTTCCGTCGGTGCGTCCCTGATCCCGTTCCTGGAACACGATGACGCCAACCGTGCATTGATGGGTGCGAACATGCAACGTCAGGCGGTTCCGACTCTGCGTGCTGATAAGCCGCTGGTTGGTACCGGTATGGAACGTGCTGTTGCCGTTGACTCCGGTGTTACTGCAGTTGCTAAGCGTGGCGGTACTGTTCAGTACGTGGATGCTTCCCGTATCGTTATCAAAGTTAACGAAGACGAGATGTACCCGGGCGAAGCAGGTATCGACATTTATAACCTGACCAAATATACCCGTTCTAACCAGAACACCTGTATCAACCAGATGCCATGTGTGTCTCTGGGCGAACCGGTTGAACGTGGTGATGTGCTGGCTGACGGTCCGTCCACCGACCTCGGTGAACTGGCACTGGGTCAGAATATGCGCGTGGCATTCATGCCATGGAACGGTTACAACTTCGAAGACTCCATCCTCGTATCCGAGCGTGTTGTCCAGGAAGACCGTTTCACCACCATCCACATTCAGGAACTGGCCTGTGTGTCCCGTGACACCAAGCTGGGGCCGGAAGAGATCACCGCTGACATCCCGAACGTGGGTGAAGCTGCACTCTCCAAACTGGATGAATCCGGTATCGTTTACATTGGTGCGGAAGTCACCGGTGGCGACATTCTGGTTGGTAAGGTAACGCCGAAAGGTGAAACCCAACTGACGCCAGAAGAGAAGCTGCTGCGTGCAATCTTCGGTGAGAAAGCGTCTGACGTTAAAGACTCTTCTCTGCGCGTGCCAAACGGTGTTTCCGGTACGATTATCGACGTTCAGGTCTTTACTCGCGATGGCGTAGAAAAAGACAAACGTGCGCTGGAAATCGAAGAAATGCAGCTGAAGCAGGCTAAGAAAGACCTGTCTGAAGAACTGCAGATCCTCGAAGCTGGCCTGTTCAGCCGTATCTATGCTGTGCTGGTTGCCGGTGGTGTTGAAGCTGAGAAGCTCGACAAACTGCCACGCGATCGCTGGCTGGAACTCGGCCTGACCGACGAAGAGAAACAAAATCAGCTGGAACAGCTGGCTGAGCAGTACGACGAACTGAAACACGAGTTCGAGAAAAAACTCGAAGCGAAACGCCGTAAAATCACACAGGGCGACGATCTGGCACCGGGCGTGCTGAAGATTGTTAAGGTTTATCTGGCGGTTAAACGTCGGATCCAGCCTGGTGATAAAATGGCAGGTCGTCACGGTAACAAGGGTGTAATTTCTAAGATCAACCCGATCGAAGATATGCCACATGATGCTAACGGTACGCCGGTAGACATCGTACTGAACCCGCTGGGCGTACCATCGCGTATGAACATCGGTCAGATCCTTGAAACCCACCTGGGTATGGCTGCGAAAGGTATCGGCGATAAGATCAACGCCATGCTGAAACAGCAGCAGGAAGTCGCGAAACTGCGCGAATTCATCCAGCGTGCTTACGATCTGGGTTCAGATGTTCGTCAGAAAGTTGACCTGAATACCTTCAGCGATGAAGAAGTTCTGCGTCTGGCTGAAAACCTGAAAAAAGGTATGCCGATCGCAACGCCGGTGTTCGACGGTGCGAAAGAGTCTGAAATCAAGGAACTGTTACAGCTGGGTGGCCTGCCGACTTCCGGTCAGATCACACTGTTCGACGGTCGTACCGGTGAGCAGTTCGAGCGCCAGGTTACCGTTGGCTACATGTACATGCTGAAACTGAACCACCTGGTTGATGACAAGATGCATGCGCGTTCTACCGGTTCTTACAGCCTGGTTACTCAGCAGCCGCTGGGTGGTAAGGCGCAGTTCGGTGGTCAGCGCTTCGGGGAGATGGAAGTGTGGGCGCTTGAAGCATATGGCGCAGCATACACCCTGCAGGAAATGCTCACCGTTAAGTCTGATGACGTGAACGGTCGTACTAAGATGTATAAGAACATCGTGGACGGCAACCATCAGATGGAACCAGGCATGCCAGAATCCTTCAACGTACTGTTGAAAGAGATTCGTTCGCTGGGTATCAACATCGAGCTGGAAGACGAGTAACTCTCGATCAAACAGGTCACTGGTGCTGGCTTAACCGCCAGCGCCAGATTGTGCTAACTCCGACGGGAGCAAATCCGTGAAAGATTTATTAAAGTTTCTGAAAGCGCAGACTAAAACCGAAGAGTTTGATGCGATCAAAATTGCGCTGGCCTCGCCAGACATGATCCGTTCATGGTCTTTCGGTGAAGTTAAGAAGCCGGAAACCATTAACTACCGTACGTTCAAACCTGAGCGTGACGGCCTTTTCTGCGCCCGTATCTTTGGGCCGGTAAAAGACTATGAGTGCCTGTGCGGTAAGTACAAGCGCCTGAAACACCGTGGTGTGATCTGTGAGAAGTGCGGCGTTGAAGTGACCCAGACTAAAGTACGCCGTGAGCGTATGGGCCACATCGAGCTGGCGTCTCCGACTGCTCACATCTGGTTCCTGAAATCTCTGCCGTCCCGTATCGGTCTGCTGCTCGATATGCCACTGCGCGATATCGAACGCGTACTGTACTTCGAATCTTATGTTGTTATCGAAGGCGGTATGACTAACCTGGAACGTCAACAGATCCTGACTGAAGAGCAGTATCTGGACGCGCTGGAAGAGTTCGGTGACGAATTCGACGCGAAGATGGGTGCGGAAGCCATCCAGGCCCTGCTGAAGAGCATGGATCTGGAGCAAGAGTGTGAAACTCTGCGCGAAGAGCTGAACGAAACCAACTCCGAAACCAAGCGTAAGAAGCTGACCAAGCGTATCAAACTGCTGGAAGCATTCGTACAGTCTGGCAACAAGCCAGAGTGGATGATCCTGACCGTTCTGCCGGTTCTGCCGCCAGATCTGCGTCCGCTGGTTCCGCTGGATGGTGGTCGTTTCGCAACCTCAGATCTGAACGATCTGTATCGTCGCGTGATCAACCGTAACAACCGTCTGAAACGTCTGCTGGATCTGGCTGCGCCGGACATCATCGTACGCAACGAAAAACGTATGCTGCAGGAAGCGGTCGACGCCCTGCTGGATAACGGTCGTCGCGGTCGTGCGATCACCGGTTCTAACAAACGTCCTCTGAAATCTTTGGCCGATATGATCAAAGGTAAGCAGGGTCGTTTCCGTCAGAACCTGCTCGGTAAGCGTGTTGACTACTCCGGTCGTTCTGTAATCACCGTAGGTCCATACCTGCGTCTGCATCAGTGCGGTCTGCCGAAGAAAATGGCACTGGAACTGTTCAAACCGTTCATCTACGGCAAACTGGAACTGCGTGGCCTCGCCACCACCATCAAAGCCGCTAAGAAAATGGTTGAGCGTGAAGAAGCTGTCGTTTGGGATATCCTGGACGAAGTTATCCGCGAACACCCGGTACTGCTGAACCGTGCACCAACACTGCACCGTCTGGGTATCCAGGCATTTGAACCGGTACTGATCGAAGGTAAAGCTATCCAGCTGCACCCGCTGGTTTGTGCGGCATATAACGCCGACTTCGATGGTGACCAGATGGCTGTTCACGTACCGCTGACGCTGGAAGCCCAGCTCGAAGCGCGTGCGCTGATGATGTCTACCAACAACATCCTGTCCCCGGCGAACGGCGAACCAATCATCGTTCCGTCTCAGGACGTTGTATTGGGTCTGTACTACATGACCCGTGACTGTGTTAACGCCAAAGGCGAAGGCATGGTGCTGACTGGCCCGAAAGAAGCTGAGCGTATTTATCGCGCAGGTCTGGCCTCTCTGCATGCGCGCGTTAAAGTGCGTATCACCGAATACGAAAAAGATGAAAACGGCGAATTCGTTGCGAAAACCAGCCTGAAAGACACGACCGTTGGCCGTGCCATTCTGTGGATGATCGTACCGAAAGGTCTGCCTTTCTCCATCGTCAACCAGGCGCTGGGCAAGAAAGCTATCTCCAAAATGCTGAACACCTGTTACCGCATTCTGGGCCTGAAGCCGACCGTTATCTTCGCTGACCAGACAATGTACACCGGCTTTGCTTATGCAGCGCGTTCAGGTGCATCTGTTGGTATTGATGACATGGTCATCCCAGAGAAGAAACATGAGATCATCTCTGAAGCAGAAGCTGAAGTTGCTGAGATCCAGGAGCAGTTCCAGTCTGGTCTGGTAACCGCGGGCGAACGCTATAACAAAGTTATCGATATCTGGGCTGCGGCGAACGATCGTGTATCCAAAGCGATGATGGATAACCTGCAAACTGAAACCGTTATTAACCGTGACGGCGTAGAAGAGCAGCAGGTTTCCTTCAACAGCATCTACATGATGGCCGACTCCGGTGCGCGTGGTTCTGCAGCACAGATTCGTCAGCTGGCAGGTATGCGTGGTCTGATGGCGAAGCCAGATGGCTCCATCATCGAAACGCCAATCACCGCGAACTTCCGTGAAGGTCTGAACGTACTCCAGTACTTCATCTCTACTCACGGTGCGCGTAAAGGTCTGGCGGATACCGCACTGAAAACAGCGAACTCCGGTTATCTGACTCGTCGTCTGGTTGACGTCGCGCAGGATCTGGTCGTTACTGAAGACGATTGTGGCACGCTGGAAGGCATCACCATGACCCCGGTTATCGAGGGTGGTGACGTTAAAGAGCCGCTGCGCGATCGCGTTCTGGGTCGTGTGACTGCTGAAGACGTTCTGAAGCCGGGTACGGCGGATATTCTGGTTCCTCGCAATACGCTGCTGCACGAACAGTGGTGTGACCTGCTGGAAGAGAACTCCGTTGACTCCGTCAAGGTACGTTCCGTTGTATCCTGTGACACCGACTTTGGTGTATGTGCGCACTGCTACGGTCGTGACCTGGCGCGTGGCCACATCATCAACAAAGGTGAAGCAATCGGTGTTATCGCGGCACAGTCCATCGGTGAACCGGGTACACAGCTGACAATGCGTACGTTCCACATCGGTGGTGCGGCATCTCGTGCGGCTGCTGAATCCAGCATCCAGGTGAAAAACAAAGGTAGCATCCGTCTGAGCAATGCGAAGTCGGTTGTGAACTCCAGCGGTAAACTGGTTATCACCTCACGTAACACCGAACTGAAACTGATCGACGAATTCGGCCGTACCAAAGAAAGCTATAAAGTGCCTTACGGCTCTGTTATGGCGAAAGGTGATGGCGAACAGGTTGCTGGCGGCGAAACCGTAGCAAACTGGGATCCGCATACCATGCCGGTTATCACCGAAGTGAGTGGTTTCGTCCGCTTCACTGACATGATCGACGGCCAGACCATTACTCGTCAGACCGACGAGTTGACCGGTCTGTCTTCGCTGGTGGTTCTGGATTCTGCAGAGCGTACTGCGGGTGGTAAAGACCTGCGTCCGGCACTGAAAATTGTTGATGCTCAGGGCAACGACGTTCTGATCCCAGGCACCGATATGCCTGCTCAGTACTTCCTGCCGGGTAAAGCGATTGTTCAGCTGGAAGATGGCGTACAGATCAGTTCTGGTGACACCCTGGCGCGTGTTCCGCAGGAATCCGGCGGTACCAAGGATATCACCGGTGGTCTGCCTCGCGTCGCGGATCTGTTCGAAGCCCGTCGTCCGAAAGAGCCGGCTATCCTGGCAGAAATCAGCGGCATCATTTCCTTCGGTAAAGAAACCAAAGGGAAACGTCGTCTGGTTATCACTCCGGTAGATGGCAGCGAACCGTACGAAGAGATGATTCCGAAATGGCGTCAGCTCAACGTGTTCGAAGGTGAACGTGTAGAACGTGGTGACGTAGTTTCCGACGGTCCGGAAGCGCCGCACGATATCCTGCGTCTGCGTGGTGTGCATGCTGTAACTCGTTACATCGTTAACGAAGTTCAGGACGTATACCGTCTGCAGGGTGTTAAGATTAACGATAAACACATCGAAGTTATCGTTCGTCAGATGCTGCGTAAAGCCACCATCGAAAATGCGGGTAGCTCCGACTTCCTCGAAGGCGAGCAGGTTGAATACTCTCGCGTCAAGATCGCTAACCGCGAGCTGGAAGCGAACGGCAAAGTGGGTGCAACATTCTCCCGCGATCTGCTGGGTATTACCAAAGCGTCTCTGGCAACCGAGTCCTTCATCTCTGCAGCATCGTTCCAGGAAACCACGCGTGTCCTGACCGAAGCCGCTGTTGCAGGTAAACGTGATGAACTGCGCGGTCTGAAAGAGAACGTCATCGTGGGTCGTCTGATCCCGGCTGGTACCGGTTATGCGTACCACCAGGATCGTATGCGCCGCCGCGCAGCAGGCGAACTGCCAGCTGCACCGCAGGTCACTGCTGAAGATGCTTCTGCCAGCCTGGCAGAGCTGTTGAACGCAGGTCTGGGCGGTTCTGATAACGATTAATCGTTGTTGACCCTAATAAAAAAACCCGCTTCGGCGGGTTTTTTTATATCTATGTTTATGCCTGGCGGCGCTGCGCTTATCAGGCCTAAGAAGCCATTCGGTAGCACCATTAATTTACCGGCGGTAAGCGCCGATAAAGTTCAATCATGTCGCCCGCCAGATCCTGAATCACCATCGCGTTCATCAAATGGTCCTGCGAATGGACGGTGATGAGATTGACCGGTAACTTTCCCGTACCTTCGTCTATACCGATAAGTTGGGTCTGAATTTTATGCGCTTGTTTAACGAACTCGCGTGATTCCGTCATCGCTTGTTCTGCACCCGTGAAATCACCTTTACGCGCCAGTTGCAGCGCTGTGAGGGCCTGGCTGCGGGCAGCACCCGCATTCACGAGTAATTCCATGATGATTGTTTCTAACTCTTCCATGCCATTACTCCAGTAACTTCAGTGCTTTATCCAGTACGGCATCACCTTTCATCATGCCGTAATCCATCATATCGATAACGGCGACCTTTTTGCCTAGCGGGTCGGCAAGCGCCTGAAGTTTGGCCTGTTCATACTTAACCTGCGGACCGAGTAAAACAATATCTGCAGTGGCGATATTTTCTTCAAATTCAGCCACCGGGACTGCTTTGATAGCCACATCGACGCCTTTTTTCTGGGCGGCATCTTTCATCCTTTGCACCAGCATGCTGGTGGACATCCCAGCGGCACAGCATAAAACGATGTTTTTCATAGTGAGTCTCGATCAACGGGTATTTATTGATAATTATCTCGTGCGGGCAACAGCAACAACCGCTTTGCGACGATTGTGTGTCTGGCATCACAAAGAAATACCATTTTTTCTGAAACCGGTTACAAGCGGGGCTCTGGCCGGCCTGGTCTGACCCAAAAAGCAGTTTTTCCCATAGTGTTCAGGTGTAGATATTAATAATTACTGTCAATAAAG
>NZ_JANEWL010000113.1:0-13918 GCF_028069815.1 Citrobacter sp. Awk 2 | reverse complement strand
AAATTACGCTTACTCTATTGGCCCAATCCCATCGCTAGTCGCCCATTTGCATAAAGAGCGCTGGGATGAGTATGTCGCGCACGTCGTGCCGCCTGGGTGACGTCTGCGGAGTTCTCTTCCAGCTGCTTGCACCTTCAATATCAACATTGCTTATTATTGCCACTTGTTAATGTTGATATTTAATTAATGTTGTCAAACAGCAAATCGAGAATTCTTTCGTCTCGCAAACCGCCACCACCTTGATTCAAATCATAAAGAGTTTTCTTTGTAAAAATTCCAATGAGAGCTTTTTGAGTCAGGATATACTATTTGCACCTGTAAAAAGTAAGGTCACGTTGCCTTATCATCTACGTGATAAATCAGGATTATCCCATGCCCCGGAATATAACGAAATTAAGAGTACTCAGGAGAAGAAGATGCCTGAATTAACACCTTTTAAGGTGATGATCGTTGATGACCACCCACTCATGCGGCGAGGAATTAGTCAATTATTACAACTGGATACCGCATTCGATGTTGTCGCTGAAGCCGGCGATGGCGCAAGTGCTATCGATCTGGCGAACCGTCTGGATCTTGATGTGATCCTGCTCGATCTCAATATGAAAGGCATGAGCGGACTGGACACCCTGAATGCGCTACGTCGGGACGGCGTTACTGCGCAAATTATTATTCTGACCGTTTCGGATGCCGCCAGCGATGTGTACGCCCTGATTGATGCCGGCGCGGATGGCTATTTGCTTAAAGACAGCGATCCTGAAGTTCTGCTGGAAGCCATTCGCGCTGGTGCAAAAGGAGGTAAAGCCTTTAGCCAACGCGTCAGCGATTATCTGCGGGAACGGGAACTGTTTGGCGCTGAGGAAGATCCGTTCAGCGTACTCACCGAACGCGAGCTGGATGTGTTACATGAGCTGGCTCAGGGATTATCGAATAAACAGATAGCATCTGTACTGAATATTTCCGAGCAAACGGTGAAAGTGCATATCCGCAACCTGCTGCGTAAACTTAACGTCCGCTCTCGCGTTGCCGCCACCATCCTGTTTTTGCAAACACGCGGAATGCAGTAATCAATAAGATGCCGGATGCGACGCCACAGCGTCTTATCCGGCCTACAAGGCCCGCACAGGCCCGAAAGCTGCGCGCCATCGGGCAATCTGAACGCTTATTTCTCCTGTGGTGCCAGCTGTTCCATCGCCTGTTTGATGCTGCGCTCAATTACCGTCCGACGGGTATCATTGGCGGGCAATAATTTCAGCATCATCTCCCACGCAGCAACCGCCTCACCGAAGCGCTGCTGTTCGAAAGCGTTAAACGCGTACATGCTCAATACTCGCACGTTGGCATGTTCGCCGCGTATTAGTTGACGTAACAGCTCCCCACCGCGACGGTTATCATCTGGATCGGAAGAACGGGTCAACGCTTCCGCATAACCCAGCGCAGCATCGCTGTTTTTAGGATCCAGTCGGTAGGCATTAGCATACGCTTCAGTTGCCGTACTGGCATTACCGAGAACCATGCCTACGCGCCCAAGCATAATCCAGCCTTCAACGTTTCCTGCATCGGTTTGCAGCCGGGTACGTAATCCCAGCGCCAGACGCGCCATATCCTCTTCATTCAGCGGCTCAGCCTTTGGATCTAACGCCCGCTCCAGCAACGCCGGAGCCTGTGCAGTCGCCTGCTGCCAGACCTTAACCTGCTTATAGCTACCGGTTTGGTAATAGCTCACCGCGCCCACCACCAGCGCCACGATAACGCCGGGTATAAAGAGTCCTAATCCACCGCGTTTACCGTCGGGGGTAATCTCATCAGGAAATTCTTCCTGCTTCACTCGTACACGACGGCGTGAGCGGGCAAAAATAATCCAGCCCCCTAAGCCAATTGCCACAATGGGCATCACCCACAGCAGCACAGTCAGCGGCGTCAACGGCGGATCGTAAGTCACGAAATTGCCGTATCGTGCCACCATGTAATCGACAATTTCTTTCTGGCTTTTCCCTTCCTGCATCAGTTCGTAAACCTTCTGACGCAGATCGGTGGCAATCATTGAGTTAGAGTCAGCAATGCTGTTGTTCTGACACTTTGGGCAGCGCAACTGTTCAGTAAGCTGACGGAACTGCTGTTCCTGCGCCTCATCTTTGAACTGCATCACGTCAATAGTGGCCAGCGCCGATCCCGAGATAACCAGCATCAGCAGGCCCAGAAAGAACCTCATTGCGCAGCCTCCTTACTGTATTTTTCCCACAATGGTTTGAGCTCGCTCTCCCATACCCTGGCGTTTAAATCACCGGCATGGCGATAACGAATAATGCCTTTACCGTCGATAAGGAATGTTTCCGGCGCACCATACACGCCAAGATCCAGCCCGAGCATACCGTCACCGTCAAACAGACTTAAGGCATACGGATTGCCCAGTTCTTTCAGCCAGACGATGGCTTTTTGACGATCGTCTTTATAGTTCAACCCAACGACCCGCACGCCTTGTGCCGACAGCTGGTTCAGATACTGGTGCTCAGCACGACAGGTCGGACACCAGGTCGCCCACACGTTCAGCAGCACTGGTTTCCCCTGCGTCAACACATCAGCCTGGTAATGCTGGCCCGGATTTTCCAGCGACTCCAGACGGAACGTCGGCACCGGCTTACCGATTAACGCCGATTCCAGATTCGTCGGGTCGTCTCCCTGTGCGTTACGTGCCAGTTGCCACAGCAGCGCCGCGGCAATAATGAGAAAAATAATAAATGGGATTAACAATGCATTGCGCTTCATACAGCCTCCGGCGCGTTTTTTTGCGCAGCAGCACGAGGACGCGTGCGCTGGCGATAGCGTGGATCAAACAGGCAGAACAACCCACCCAGCGCCATCAGCAACCCTCCGGCCCAAATCCAGCGAATAAACGGTTTATAGTACAGACGCACTGCCCACGCGCCGTTGTCCAGCTCTTCGCCTAATGCCGCATACAGGTCACGCGTCAGTCCGCCATCGATCGCCGCTTCGGTCATCATTGAACTGGTGCTGTTGTAAAAGCGTTTTTCCGCATGCAGCGTCGCTTCCGGCTTGCCGTCCCGGGTCACACCAATCACGGCCACGCCCCCCCGGTAGTTAGGTCCGGTAATATCTTTTACTTCGCGGAAAGTGAACTGATAATCATGGATACTGACGCTATCGCCCGCCTTCATACGCACATCGCGTTCGACGCTGTAGTTCTGACTAAAGGCAATACCGACGATGGTGACAGCCAGCCCCACGTGACCTGAAACCATGCCCCAGTAGCTCGGCGTCAGCTTTGTGCCGCGCGAAATACGCAGGAACGCTTCAGACATCGCCAGCACAAATATCCAGCATGCCATTGCCATACCCACGACCGTCATGGCAGCGATACGGTCTTCAAACAGCCACGGCAGCAGCACGGACAGTACCAGCGTGGTAACAAACGCGACAATCAGTAGCGTTTTCAGCTTCCGCGGTCGGTCACGTCCCCAGCGTACCAGTGGCCCAATCCCCAGCAATAGCGCAAACGGTGCCATCAGCCAGGTAAACATGGTATTGAAGAATGGCTCGCCAATTGAAATACTGCCCAGCCCCAGCTGTTTGTGCACCAACGGCAACAGCGTGCCCAGGAGCACCACCAGCATGGCAGCAATCAGCAGCACGTTATTACCCAGCAACAGCGATTCACGCGACCACAGCGCGTTATTCACCCGCGAACGAACCTTGTGTCCACGTACCGCAAACAGCAGCAGGGAACCGCCGATAACCAGCACCATAAAGGCAAGAATGAACATCCCGCGCGACGGGTCAGAGGCGAAAGCGTGCACCGACACCAGTACACCCGAACGCACCAGGAACGTCCCGAGCAAGCAAAGCGAGAAGGCGCATATTGACAGCAGCAACGTCCAGGCTTTAAAGCTGGCGCGTTGTTCGGTCACTGACAGCGAGTGCATCAGCGCAGTCCCCACCAGCCACGGCATAAACGAAGCGTTCTCTACCGGGTCCCAGAACCACCAACCGCCCCAGCCCAGTTCGTAGTATGCCCACGCAGAGCCGAGCACAATACCCAGTGTCAAAAACACCCATGCCGCCAGCGTCCACGGACGGGAAAAACGGGCAAAGGTGCTATCCAGACGCCCGCTCATCAGTGCGGCAATGGCAAAAGCAAAAGCCACAGAGAAACCGACATAGCCCATATACAGCAATGGCGGATGGAAGATCAACCCCGGATCCTGCAACAGCGGATTAAGGTCACGCCCTTCTATCGGGAAGTCCGGCAGCGTGCGGGAAAACGGGTTGGAGGTAAACAGAATAAACAGCAGGAAGCCGACGCTGACCATGCCCATCACCGCCAGTACGCGGGCGACGATATCCAACGGCATCCGCTGGCTGAAAAGCGCCACTGCGAACGTCCAGCCGCTCATCAGCAGCACCCACAGCAACAGTGAGCCTTCATGTGCACCCCATGTCGCGGCGACGCGGTACCAGACCGGAAGTTGCGTGTTGGAGTTGCTGGCGACATAGGTCACGGTAAAGTCATTGACCACAAATGCGTTTACCAGCACCAGAAACGCACCCATCACACAGATAAACAACACCCAGGCAAAGGGGCGCGCAGAGGCCATCATCCGGACATCGCCACGCGCAACACCCCACAGCGGATAAACCGACAGCAATAGTGCAACGCCGAGTGCCAGACACAGTAGCCCATTGCCAATTTCAGGCATCATGACGTTTTATCCTTATAAACACTTTCCGGGCGACGGTGGTTCTCCTGCATCGCTTTTTCAACTTCCGGCGGGGTGTAATTTTCATCATGTTTGGCAAGAACCTCTTTGGCCTGCACATGATTTCCCTGATCCAGTTCCCCCTGAACAACGACGCCCTGCCCTTCACGGAACAGATCCGGCAGGATACCTTCGTAGGTCACATCCACCACGCCTTCGGCGTCATAGATGCTGAAGTTAACTTTTAGCGACTGCGGATCGCGCTTCACACTACCCGGCATAACCATTCCGCCAACGCGCAGGCGTTGACCGACTTCCGGCATCTGCTGAGTTTCGCGCTTGCCGTAGAGTATTTCTCCCGGCGTATAGAACAAATCGATATTGGAACGCAGCGCGTAGAGCACCAGCGTGATGGTCAATGCCAGGCCCGCCAGCACCGCACAGGCTATCCATAGCCGATTTTTACGTCGAATATTCACGCCGCCTCCCGTTGAACTTGCGCCGCACGCATGCGCGCTTCTCTCGCCCGCTGCTGCGCCACGCCGCGTAAGATTGCGCGATGCTGTAGTGCAGAATGCAGCACCAGCACCACCAGCGGAATTACGCTCATGGCCACGGCCAGCCAGACATATAAGGCGTAACCGCCCATCGCGAAAAAATCACTCCATGATGCAAATGCAGGGGTCATTGGCGGCCTCTTTTTAAGATCAGTTCGCTCACCCACGGGCGGCGTTTTTCCATCAATAAAATCAGATTACGCATGCGCATTAGCGCCAGCGTGACAAACAGGAGCAGATAGCCGACGATCGCCAGACGCAGCGGCGTACGCATCGCCGGATCAATACTCTGCTGCATACGGGTCGAGCCCTGATGCAGCGTATTCCACCACTCGACCGAATAGTGGATAATCGGTAAGTTCACGACACCAATCAGTACCAGAATACCGGCAGCCCGGCCCGCCATGCGGCGATCATCAAAGGCATGCCACAGCGCAATGGCGCCAACATAGAGAAACAACAGCACCAGCTCAGAAGTGAGTCGGGCATCCCAGACCCACCAGGTTCCCCACATTGGTTTTCCCCATGCAGAGCCCGTCACCAGTGCAATAAAGGTAAACACTGCGCCAACTGGCGCCATCGCTGCCAGCGCCAGATTGGCCATTTTCATTTGCCAGACCAGGCCGATAAATGCGGCAACCGCCATCGACGCGTAAATGCCCATCGACCAGATTGCCGCCGGTACGTGCAGATAGATGATGCGATAGCTTTGCCCCTGCTGATAATCCGCTGGCGCGAAGCCAAATCCCCAAACCCATCCTGTTACCAGAACCACTGCACTGGCAATCGCCAGCCATGGGATAAACCAGCCACAGATCTGATAGAGACGTGGGGGCATCGCCAGTTGATGAAGTGTTTTCCACATAGTTCAGTCACCAGACTCAATAAATTAGTAAATTTCCGTTTTACCGGAGGGCGGCTTCGCCTTGTCCGGCCTACAACTCATATCTGCGCTATTGCACGCTGATACGTAACGCCGCCGCCGTCGCAAAGGGACTTAACGTGGCACTTCCTACCAGTAGTGCGCCAAGAATCGCCATATACCCTTCAACGGGTAAGTGCATCGAGGCGGCGTCCATCGCAGCGGTCGCAAAAATCAACAATGGAATGGTGAGCGGAAGTACCAGCACGCTCAACAGCACGCCACCGCGTTTTAACCCCACCGTCAGTCCCACGCCAGGTGCGCCGAGAAAACCCAGCGTCGGCGTTCCAAGCAGCAACGTCAGCGCCATAATTTGCCAACCATACATATCCATTCCCAGCAGCAATGCCACCAGCGGCGAGAGGATCAGCAGCGGCAAACCAGTTACAACCCAGTGCGCCATTACCTTCGCCAGCACCACGGCCGGTAGTGGCAATGGCAGCAGCATCAATTGTTCGAGGCTGCCATCCTGTAGGTCATCCCGAAATAAACGTTCCAGCGCCAGTAATGATGCCAGCAATGCGGCAACCCAGATAATGCCCGGTGCAATACGCGCCAGCAGCTGTGGCTCCGGCCCTATGCTGAGCGGGAACAGGGTTATGACGATCAGGAAAAACCATAACGGATTGGCGATCTCTGCACTATGACGGAACGCAACCCGCAGTTCTAAACGGAAGATTTGCCACATCATTGCGCGGCCCTCTCGCTGGTCAGCGCAATACGTCGCACTTTATCGGTCTCAACACCCAGAGGCTGGTGCGTGGTAAGGATCACAATGCCACCCTGCTCTGTATGCTGTGCCATGCGCTGAGTCAGTCGCTCAACACCGTGCACATCAATTGCCGTAAAAGGTTCATCGAGGATCCACAGTCGCGCGCGGGTAAGCCAGAGGCGAGCCAGTGCCACGCGCCGCTGTTGTCCGGCGGAGAGTTGATTAACAGGAATATCTTCATATCCAGCGAGACCTGCCTGCGCCAGCGCCGCTAAACAATCACCATCATGATGAAAAAAACGCAGATTCTCCAACGCCGAAAGCCGGGTTTTTATCCCCGGCTGATGTCCGATCCACAGTAGTTCCTGATGGTAGCTGTCCCGCACCTGGTGCAGCGATTTCCCTTGCCAGCAAACCTCTCCGGCGTCAGGACGAGCCAGCCCGGTAAGCAACCGCAACAAGGTGGTTTTCCCTGCGCCATTACTCCCGGTAATTTGTACCCATTCCCCTGCATTGACGCGAAATGACAGATCGCTAAACAGTATTCTGTCATCTCGCTCGCAGAGCAGTTCTCTGGCCTCAAGCATCCTGATTATTTACATCCTGTTAAAAGCCCGGTTTGACTTCGCGCATATCAGGCAGTTTGTGTGCTATCCCTTTATGACAGTCAATGCAGGTTTGCCCTTCTTTCACGGCCTGGTCATGCATTTTAGCCGCTACGCCTTTCTGGGCGGTTAAATCCATAAACTCGAAGTTGTGACAGTTCCGACACTCTTGCGAATTATTGTCTTTCATACGCCGCCATTCATTTTGCGCCATCGATAAACGGTGGTCTTCAAATTTTTGCGGTGTATCTATCAACCCCAGTGCTTTCGCGTACAGCTCCTTGCTGGCCTTGATTTTGCGGATCATTTTCGGGCCCCACTCATGAGGGACGTGGCAATCAGGGCAAGTCGCGCGCACACCGCTGCGGTTGTTGTAGTGTACGGTTTCCATATATTCCTGGTATACCGTGTTGCGCATTTCGTGACAGCTAATGCAGAACTCTTCCGTATTGGCCTTTTCCATACCGGTATTAAAGCCGCCCCAGAAAATAATGCCGCCCACAAAGCCGATTAACAACAGCGTGCCGAGCGCCAGACGGCTGGGGCGACGCCACCATTGCCAGACGCGCTTAATCCAGCCTGGTTTACGGTTAGAATTTTCCATAATGACCTCCCGAGCCTATTCCAGTAGGCGTAAATTGTTGCAGCCAGTTTGGACACGGACAGCGCGGAACAACCGGAGCGTACTTACAGTACGTGAGGACTGTGAGCACTGCCCTGGTCCGAAATGGCAAATAAAATAGCCTAATGGGACAGGCTCTCATTTCCCGTAACCTTTCGAGGGGGTAAAGGTATTTTCAACAATCGGTGCCGCATCAGCCTGCGGGACATGACACTGCAGGCAGAAGTAACGACGCGGAGCGACTTCAGCCAGTACCTTGCCGTTGCTGTCCATAAAGTGCGTCGGGCTGATACGCGGTGCACCGGTGGTGCGGTAGCTTTCCACACCGTGACACTGCAGGCAGCGGTTAGTATTGGTCGTCACCTGATACCCTTCAACGCTGTGCGGAACCATTGGCGGCTGATTAACATAGTTCAGCGGCATACGCTCCTGCTCTTTCGGCATGCGAATCGCCCCTTCCTGTGTTCCTGAGACTTCCGGTGACTGGCTCAGATCCACTCCGTTTGCAGCCCAAACGGCCCCACTGACGACCAGGGCAAGCAGGGCCGTCCATTGACTCAGCTTTTTAATCAGGTCATGGCTTTTCATTGTTTAGCTCCCGAACTCCATCGCATTTACACTTCATCCTTTAAGCTGCCTCTTTGTTGGCTGCGCTCCGAAACCCCAGTCACATAGTTACTATGCTCCCGGGGATTTCCTCACTTGCCGCCGCGATGCATCTCAAATGATTTTGTGTATCGTTATTGTAAAAACATCCTCAGAACAGACATCCACACAGCGACCGCAGGCCATGCAATCGCGACTGGTCACCTGCACCGGGCTTTGCTCATCCAGCACCGGCGCACGTAGCACATGCGGTTCCGGGCAAACATGAAAACAATCCATACAGCGGTTACATCTGTTACGTTCTTTTGCCGATACGGTTAATGCACCTTTACTACCCAATACGCCATACAGCGCACCCAGGGGGCAGAGATGCCCGCACCAGCCATGCTCAACAACCAGTAAATCAAATAAAAACAGCGCGAGAATAAGCAGCGCCCCGCTGCCAAAGCCCATTACCAGGCTACGTCCCAGCAAAGAGACCGGATTTATCCATTCCCATAGCAGCGTCCCTGTCAGGGCAGAACCGACCAGGATAACCACCAGCAGGACGTACCGTATATGGCGCGGCAAAGTCGCAGACTGATTCAGGTCAAATCTTCTGCGCAGCCAGCTCGCCAAATCAGTAACCGGATTCATCGGGCAGACCCAACTACAAAACAATCGCTTACCGGCAAGGGCATACAGAACCGTAATAATGGCGGCCCCTGTTAACGCAACTGTTGCGGGCAGGTGCCCGCTGGCCAGGCTTTGCAGGGTGATCAGCGGATCGGTTAACGGAATGGTATCCAGCAACAGGCTGCTGCTGTAATTACCATGCAGCACCCACACGCCCAGCCACGGACCGCTGAGAAACATTGCCAGAACCAGAAACTGGCTCAGACGACGCAACACCAGCCAGCGATGGCTCCGCCACCAACCTTTTTTCGTTTGTGCTTCACGCCCCGCATCACGTTTACGATTTGCCATTGTTCCCCTCCAGCCAACCGAAGCGGTAATGGTGTCCCAACTCCCCTTTCGCCAACGACAGTGGCAACACTTTTATTGCCGGCTGTTCCAGTACGCATACTTTTTCGCATTTACCGCAGCCAGTACAGGCATCGCTATGCACGGTTGGAATAAACCGCGCATGCTTACCGGTACGCATGTTGCGATCCAACTCCAGGGTGATGGCCTCATCGATTTTCGGGCACTCGCGATAGCAAACGTCGCAACGCAATCCCTGATAGTTGAGGCAGTTCTCGTGATCCAACAACACCGCCAGCCCCATGCGTGAATCGTCAATAGACTCAATCTCCCTGTCCAACGCGCCGCTGGGGCAAACTTTGGCGCACGGAATGTCTTCACACATCTCGCAGGGGATGTCGCGAGCGACAAAATAAGGTGTTCCGGCCGCCAGCCCGGAGGCCAGCGTTGCCAGTTTCAGCGTGTCGTACGGGCAAGCCTGGACGCACTGACCACAGCGCACGCAGGCGCTGGCAAATGCGTCCTCACTCAGAGCCCCAGGCGGGCGCAACCGCACGCCTGTTGCGCGTGCAGTTTGCTGTTGCAACCCCAGCGCCACGCCAACGACAGCCAGCCCGCCAGCTGCACGAACCATATCGCGCAGGAAGCGGCGGCGGCCATTTTGGGGTTTTGCTGACCGGGACATAACGCGTTACACCTTCGCCAGTTTCACAGCGCACTTCTTGAAATCCGTCTCTTTAGAGAGCGGATCCGTCGCATCCAGCGTCAGATTGTTCACCAACTGTGCGGCGTCGAAGAACGGCATGTACACCAGCCCCTGCGGCGGACGGTTGCGGCCGCGTGTTTCAACAATCGAAATCACTTCACCACGACGGGAAACCACTTTGACCTTGTCGCCTCGGCGCAGATCGCGCGCTTTCGCGTCCAGCGGATGGATAAACAGTACCGCCTCCGGGAAAGCACGGTGCAGTTCAGGCACACGACGCGTCATACTGCCGGTATGCCAGTGTTCCAGCACACGTCCGGTAGACAGCCACAGGTCATATTCTTTATCCGGCGCTTCAGCCGCCGGTTCAAATGGCAGCGCGAAGATGACGGCTTTCCCATCCGGTTTGCCATAGAACTTGTAGCTTTCTCCAGCCTTCACGTACGGATCGTTGCCTTCGCTATAGCGCCACTGGGTCTCCTTACCGTCAACCACCGGCCAGCGTAACCCGCGCGCCTTGTGGTAATCATCGAACGGTGCGAGATCGTGTCCGTGTCCGCGACCAAACCAGGCATACTCTTCGAACAGCCCTTTTTGCAGGTAGAAACCGAGTTCGCGAGATTCATCGTTGAGTTGATCTTCAGCCAGTTCGCTGACCGGGAATTTCGTGACGGCTGGCGTGGCGAACAGCACGTCATACAACGTCTTACCGCGCAGCTCGGGTTTCTTAGCCAGCAGTTCCTCCGGCCAGACTTCTTCCGTTTTGAATCGGCGGGCGAACTGCACCATTTGCCACAGGTCAGATTTCGCTTCACCCGGTGCTTTAATCTGCTGGCGCCAGAACTGAGTACGGCGCTCGGCGTTACCGTAAGCCCCTTCTTTCTCTACCCACATCGCTGTTGGCAGGATCAGGTCGGCCGCCAGAGCACTGACCGTCGGGTACGGATCGGAAACGATGATAAAGTTGCGCGGATCGCGCCAGCCAGGCATACGCTCTTCGTTGATGTTCGGCCCAGCCTGCATGTTGTTGTTACACATCACCCAGTAGACATTGAGCTTGCCATCTTTCAGTGCACGATCCTGCGCCACAGCATGCAGGCCGATTTTCGCCGGAATGGTCCCCGCCGGAATGTTCCAGTGTTTTTCACAGATATCGCGGTGTTTCTCGTTCGTCACCACCATGTCCGCAGGCAGACGGTGAGAGAAGGTCCCGACTTCACGCGCGGTACCACAAGCGGAAGGCTGACCCGTCAGCGAGAATGGGCCGCAGCCTGGCTGAGAAATTTTACCGGTCAGCAGGTGCAGGTTATAGACCAGATTGTTAGCCCATACGCCACGGGTATGCTGGTTAAAGCCCATCGTCCAGTAGGAGATAACTTTCTTCTTCGGATCGGCATACAGCTGTGCCAGCTGTTCCAACTGATCTTTTGGCACGCCGGTCATTTCTGCGGTTTTATCCAGCGTATATTCCGCAACAAACGCTTTGTACTCTTCAAAGCTGATCGGTTCAGAGGCGTCAGAACCTGGGTTTTTCGCCGCTTTTTCCAGCGGATGGGTAGGACGTAAACCGTAGCCGATATCCGTCGCCCCTTTACGCAGGTTAACGTGCTTGCTAAAGAAGTCCTGGTTTATCGCATTGTTTTGAATGATATAGTTTGCGATGTAGTTGAGGATCACCAGGTCGCTTTGCGGCGTAAAGACGATGCCGTTATCCGCCAGCTCAAAGCTACGATGCTGGAAGGTAGAGAGAACGGCGACGTTAACGTTAGGATCGGACAGACGACGGTTGGTAATGCGTGACCACAGGATCGGGTGCATTTCCGCCATGTTTGCGCCCCACAGGACGAAAGCATCTGCATGTTCGATATCGTCATAGCAGCCCATCGGCTCATCCATACCAAAGGTACGCATAAAGCCCACAACGGCTGACGCCATGCAGTGACGCGCGTTCGGATCGATGTTATTCGAACGGAAACCGGCTTTGAACAGTTTTGCGGCAGCGTAGCCTTCCCAGATGGTCCACTGACCGGAGCCAAACATACCAATTGCGTCTGGCCCTTTCTCTTTCAGAGACGCTTTAAACTTCTCTTCCATCACATCAAAGGCCTGGTCCCAGCTAATCGGGGTGAATTCGCCTTCTTTGTGATATTTGCCGTCTTTCATGCGCAGCATCGGCTGCGTTAAACGGTCTTTTCCGTACATGATTTTCGGCAGGAAATAACCTTTGATGCAGTTAAGCCCACGGTTAACTGGCGCATCAGGATCGCCCTGACATGCCACAACACGTCCTTGCTGGGTTCCTACCAATACGCCACAACCCGTACCACAGAATCGGCACGGGGCTTTGTCCCATTTGATCGCTTCTTGCTGACCGACTACCGCGCGGGCAACGCCCGGCACGCTTAACCCGGCAGCCGCCGCAGCGGCCGCAACGGCGTTAGCTTTCATAAAGCTACGACGACTGAGTTTCATGGTGTTTCCTCACCTTGCTCATCCTGCTGGTGATAAACCAGCGACACCGCCAGCACGCCCGCAACGTTGCGCACTGACTCAATTGTTTTCATTAGCGTTTCACTATGCTCAGCTTCTACCACCACAATCAGCTGACCGCTTTCCACATCGCTGAGAGCAACTTCGCAACCCGGAAACGAACGTAACTGCGTGGCGATATCGCTGATGTGCTGACTTTTGGCCTGAACGACCAGGCTGCAGACCTGCCAGTTAGTGTCCATGGTTGTACTCCGCATTAATGGCTGATACCGGACAGATAGCGACACACGCGCCGCATCCGTTACATGCCTGATTGTCGAGCTGTGGCTGATAAATACCGGACAGCGTGGGACGAAAGGTAATGGCCATGGGTTCACAGCTATCCTGACAGCGATGGCATTCAACGGACTGATGCGCGAGGCAGTTGTCACCGATCGAAAAATTCAGATCCCATGCCCTGGTGTGGCGCGGAAGAAAAAGTGATTCGGGACAGGCCTCTGCGCAGGCGTAACAAAAGCTGCATTCGCCGTGTTTGAAATTTACGCTTGGATAACCGCCCTGGCCTCGCTGCAGGATGTCGGTTTCACACGCCTGGATGCAGGCGTCACAACGGAGGCAATTGGCCAGAAAGTGAGAGTCTTCCTTGCTCCACGGCGGACGAATCCCCGCGTTGGCTTTACGCCAACTGCCTGTCAACATGCCTCGACGGGATAAATCAACCATGACATTGTCCTTCCATAATGACGCTCTCCCTGAGCGGGTTGAACGACAATAAAAAACGCACTATTTATGAGTAGTTATTTTTAACCGTAAGATATTTCAGGATGTGTTAGAGGTGCATACCCCAATTGGGGTAAATGCTGTTGCCGGATCAAAAGAGTGTTGAGTTGGCGGGAAAAAATGCGCTTTTGCTCACATTTCAATGAGTTATATAGTAAATTATATAACGAAGTCGTACAACAGAGAATAATCTCATAGTTCAGATAATTCCTGGCATTTATCGCTACTCAAATTCCAAACCAT
>NZ_JANEWL010000112.1:0-14004 GCF_028069815.1 Citrobacter sp. Awk 2 | reverse complement strand
ATATAAAAAACACGCTCTTGAACTTTTATTTTTATTAAGCTATGGACCCGATAAAATAATGGAAAGACTATTTTAGGTTTGAACGATTCAGCGGTGTAAAAACTATAATTTTGGTGAATGTAATGGATGGGTTTCAATAACTAAACAATAAGGGCCAGCCTCATGATGAGAGACTGGCTGCTGAGAAGGGATTTATCGACCTGCATTTTTCATAATACGAGCTTTGTCCAACTGCCACTCACGCTCTTTTACATCAGAACGCTTGTCGTGCTGTTTCTTCCCTTTTGCGACGCCGATTTTGACTTTGCACCAGGCATTTTTCCAGTACAGAGAAAGTGCCACAACGGTGTAACCGTCACGATTCATACGCCCATATAAGGAGTCGAGTTCGCGTTGGTTTAACAGAAGTTTACGGGTGCGAGTAGGGTCACACACGACGTGCGTTGAGGCAACGGCCATCGGCGTGAAGTTGGCACCAAACAGGAATGCTTCGCCGTCTTTGAGAATGACATAGCTATCGCCAATATTGGCCTTTCCTGCACGCAGGGATTTGACTTCCCAGCCTTGCAGTGCGAGTCCAGCCTCGAACTCTTCTTCGATAAAATATTCGTGTCGTGCGCGCTTGTTGAGCGCGATTGTGGCTGAGCCAGGTTTGTGTGCTTTTTTCTTCGTCATAATGCCGCTCAGTATAGGTAATCTGGAATTGAAAAACACCCCATTTCATCCAGCGGGGCGCAAGGCGCTATCTTAGCACGAGTTGGGCTATAGCGTTTTTTTTAGCGGATGATAAATGGTATTATTTGCACGATTGATATTGATGGAAATTGTTATGCCTCAGATTAGCCGGACCGCTTTAGTACCTTACAGTGCGGAACAGATGTATCAGTTAGTGAATGATGTTAAATCCTATCCTCAGTTTTTACCGGGTTGCACCGGAAGCCGTGTCCTGGAGTCGACTCCGGGGCAGATGACAGCGGCTGTGGATGTCTCTAAAGCAGGGATTAGCAAAACGTTCACCACGCGTAATCAACTGACCAGTAACCAGAGCATCCTTATGCATCTGGTCGATGGACCGTTCAAAAAACTCATTGGGGGCTGGAAGTTTACGCCGTTGAGCCAGGAAGCGTGTCGCATTGAATTTCATCTTGATTTTGAGTTCACGAATAAACTGATCGAACTGGCATTTGGCCGTATCTTTAAAGAGCTGGCGTCGAACATGGTGCAGGCCTTCACGGTTCGCGCAAAAGAGGTTTACAGTGTCAGTGTCGGCTAAGATTGTCGTTGAAGTCGCGTACGCGCTGCCGGAGAAACAGTATCTACAGCGCGTGACGTTGCAGCAGGGCGCAACCGTCGAAGAAGCGATTCGCGCTTCCGGGCTGCTGGAACTACGTACTGATATCGATCTCAGCAAAAATAAGGTGGGCATCTACAGCCGTCCGGTGAAGCTTGCTGATGTCGTACATGATGGCGATCGGGTAGAAATCTATCGACCGTTGATTGCTGATCCGAAAGAACTGCGCAGGCAGCGGGCAGAGAAATCCGCTAAAAAATAACAAACATTAAAAAAGGTGCTCATTGAGCACCTTTTTTTGATCTCTTAAACCTACTTTTTGTCGGTCAGGGCAGGTTTGTTATCAATGTTGGTCAATACACCACTGCTGTTAAAGGTCAGCGTCAGCGTTTGCTGCGTCACGCCTTCATGACCCGGCTGCTGACGGAACACATAAAACCAGGTATTGGTGCCAAAAGGATCGGACATCATTGGTGTACCCAGAGCATAAGCAACCTGTTGTTGCGTCATACCCGTACGTACTTTAGCGACATCAGTAGGTGTCAGATAGTTTCCCTGGTTGATGTCAGGGCGGTAAACCACTCGCTCCAGAGTGGAACAGCCTGCGGTCAACATCAGTAGTACTGCTGCAGCAGCAGTCAGCGTTTTACAGCGCATAGTGATTTGATTCCTTTTCGGGCCCGAGCAGTACGCGGCTCATATGTAATATGCCGATGATAATAGACCTTTCACCACTTTAAAACCTTTTGGTGTCAGGTCAGTCGGCGATTTTATGTTGAACTCAGACCTTAGCAAGGTAAAAAAGTTTATGCTGCCAGCAGTTCTTTTGCATTCGCGAGGGTATTACGCGTTACTTCGCTACCGCCAAGTAAGCGAGCGAGCTCCTGCAGACGTGCGCGTTTATCAAGCGCCTGCATATGTGTTTCAGTCATTGCGCCGTCCGTTTCTTTGCTGACATAGAAATGCTGATGACCGCAACCCGCAACCTGCGGCAAGTGGGTGACGCACATCACCTGAGTTGATTCACCCAACTGGCGCAGTAGCTTACCCACAACCGCTGCCGTCGGACCACTGATACCAACGTCAACTTCATCAAAAATCAGCGCTGGGGTTTCCATTTTACGCGCGGTAATCACCTGAATGGCCAGTGCGATGCGCGACAGTTCCCCACCAGAAGCGACTTTCGCAATTGGCTGCAACGGTTGGCCTGGGTTCGTAGTGACTTTAAACTCAATGCGATCGGCTCCGTCTATGCTCAGATGGTGTTCATCAAACTTCACATCGATGCAAAAGAGGCCGTGCGGCATTGAGAGTGCATGCATACTCTCTGTGATGAGTTTCCCCAATTCCTGAGCGTAATGCTGGCGCTGGCGGTGCAATATTTTTGCCGTTTCCAGCGCCTGCTGGTGGTGCGCGTTTACCGCCAGGGTTAAGGTTTCGAGCGAGTCAGCCTGATCGTCAAGCTGCTGTTGCTCATCAAGCAGGGACTGGTAAAACTGTGGCAATGCTTCAGGGGCGACGTGATGCTTACGCGCCAGAGAGATTTGCTTAGAAATACGCTGTTCAAGCTCAAACAAACGGTTAGGGTCTAAATCCAGGCGATCACAGTAGTGTCGCAGTTCGTCGCTGGCTTCGCTGAGCTGAATAGTCGCCTCTTCCAGCATGTCCAGAATACCAGAGAGCTTGCCGTCCATGCCCGCCAGTTCACTGACCAGCTGTTTGGCTGTATATAACTGGCTTTGCAGGTTAATGTCTTCGCCATCGGCCATGATAGCCAGCGCTTGCTGGCTGGTGGTGAGCAACTGCCCGCTGTTAGCCAGACGCTTGTACTCTTCATCAATTTGCTCAAACTCGCCCGCCTGGGGGTTGAATTCATTCAGCTCTTTTAACTGATATTGCAACAGTTCCGTCCGGGCAGCGCGTTCCTGGCTTTGTTGCTGATGATGGGCCAGATCACGGCAGCTCTGATGCCATAGCTGGTAGCGTGCGGACATTTCCTGAATCAGGGACGCTTCATTAGCGTAACCATCAAGCAGAGACTTTTGGTGTTCCGATTTTGTCAGAAGCTGATGCGCGTGCTGGCCATGGATTTGAATAAGCAACTGACCCAGTTCGCGAAGCTGTGACAGGGGAACGGCAGTGCCGTTGATAAAGCCGCGGGAACGGCCGTCGCTGCTGATTACGCGGCGTAACAAACACTCACGACCATCTTCAAGCTGGTTCTCTTCCAGCCAGCGTAGCGCCGCAGGGGTGTCTTTTAAAGAGAAACGCGCACACAGATCGGCGCGAGTGGCATCTGTGCGCACCATGTCGGCATCCGCCCGCCCGCCCAGACACAACCCGAGAGCATCAATGGCAATGGATTTACCCGCACCGGTCTCGCCAGTGATGACGGTCATTCCGCTTTGGAAATCGATCTCCAGTTCACGAACGATAGCAAAATTGCTGATGGTCAGTTGTGCCAACATAGCTGTTTTCCTGTATGAAAAACCATGACTGTGATTGCATACAGTATAAACTGGTTTTTTATACAGTAAAGAGGTTGGCGTTAAATTAGAATAATTTTTTTGACCAGCCTAACTTAGTGCTTAATGTGTTGAAATAGCTGTAATCTTTGGGATGAATCAGATTCAGGTGATAATCACAGCGGCGAATCAATACGTCTTCGCCTTCCTGTATAGGTAAGGCAATCTGGCTGTCGCAGCTGATCTCCAGGTCATTACGGCGATGCGAGAAGCGCAGGCGAATCGTGCTGTTACTGTTAATTACCAGCGGGCGAGCGGAGAGCGTATGTGGGAACATCGGTACCAGCGTAATGGCATCCAGGGAAGGGGTGAGAATGGGACCTCCGGCAGACAGCGAGTAGGCGGTAGACCCAGTTGGTGTGGAGATAATCAGTCCGTCTGAACGCTGAGAGAAGGCAAAAATTTCATCTATATAGACTTCAAATTCAATCATGTGCGCAACCTTGCCTGGGTGCAACACCACTTCATTGATTGCAGTGCTGATACGCTTTTGGCAATCCTGCTGGCAGACCTGTGCTTCAAGTAAAAAACGCTTTTCGCTGATATAATGACCTTCCAGTACATCTGCTAATTGCTGTTGGGCATTGTCCGGGTCAAGATCGGTCAGAAAACCGAGGTTGCCGCGGTTAATCCCGATGACCTTGATGTCGTAACGCGCAAGCGTGCGTGCGGCCCCAAGCATATTGCCGTCGCCACCGACAACCACCGCGAGATCCGCCTGTTGACCAATTTCTGCCAGCGTACCGGTCTGCACATTTTTCAGTTGGAGCTCATGGGCGATTTGTTGCTCCACGATAACCTCGTAACCTTTCGTGCATAACCAGCGGTAGAGCATTTCATGTGTCGTCAGTGCAGTAGGGTGACGTGGATGCCCCACAATGCCAATACACTTGAAATGTTTGTTCATTTTCTCGAGGTCCTTGTAACGAAGATTGGTGACAATGTGAGTACTTCCCTTGAATCCCTGAATCTGATCCCCATAATAAGCCAAGTTAGCGAGATGAATGCGAAAAAACGCGGAGAAATTCATGAGTAGTAAAGAACAGAAAACGCCTGAGGGGCAAGCCCCGGAAGAAATTATCATGGATCAGCACGAAGAAGTTGAGGCGGTTGAATCAGACGCTTCTGCTGAGCAGGTGGATCCGCGCGATGAAAAGATTGCGAATCTGGAGGCTCAGCTTGCAGAAGCTGAAACGCGCGAGCGTGACAGCGTGTTGCGTATCAAAGCGGAAATGGAAAACCTGCGTCGTCGTACCGAACTGGACGTAGAAAAAGCGCATAAGTTTGCGCTGGAAAAATTCGTCAACGAACTGCTGCCGGTGCTGGATAGCCTGGACCGCGCGCTGGAAGTGGCGAACAAAGATAATGACGCGATGGCGGCGATGGTTGAAGGTATTGAACTGACCCGTAAATCGATGCTGGATGTTGTGGCGAAGTTTGGCGTGCAGGTGGTTGCGGATATCGATGTGCCGATGGACCCGAACGTACACCAGGCTATTGCAATGGTCGAGTCTGATGAAGTTGCTGCCGGTAACGTGCTGATGGTAATGCAGAAAGGCTATACCCTTAACGGACGTACCATTCGCGCTGCAATGGTGTCTGTGGCGAAAGCAAAAAGCTAATCAGCTTCAGACCGGGTAGTGCTGATGCGTTACCCGGTCTGAATTATCCTCACTGGTCAGATACGCTCTCGCGAAGTGGTTTGACTGGCAATACCTGCACCTGCTTAATCATATTGTCCTGTACGTCGAGAATATCGATATCGTACTGACCAATGCGCACTCGCGTGCCGGCAACGGGGATCTCTTCCAGTGCTTCAAGGATAATACCGTTTACCGTTCGCGCATCATCTTCCGGCAAATGCCAGTTAAAGGCCTTATTGATTTCACGAACGTTGGCGCTGCCATCAATAATCACTGAGCCGTCATTCTGTGGCGTGACTTCTTCGGCAAGCGTCGGGGACATTGACGTGGTGAAGTCACCGACAATCTCCTCCAGAATATCTTCAACGGTGACCAACCCCTGAATATCGCCATATTCGTTGACCACCAGGCCGACCTTCTTCTTATTACGCTGAAATTTGATCAACTGAGTGCTGAGTGGGGTACCTTCCGGGACAAAGTATATTTCGTCAGCGGCGCGTAGCATGGTCTCTTTGGTGAACTCCTTTTTCTCGGCCATGAGTCGCCAGGCTTCACGGACGCGCAGCATACTAATGGCATCATCCAGTGAGTCGCGGTACAGCACGATACGCCCGTGCGGGGAGTGCGAAAGTTGGCGGACGATTGATTTCCAGTCATCGTTAATATCGATACCGATGATTTCGTTACGCGGGATCATAATGTCATCGACGCTGACTTTTTCCAGGTCCAGCACGGACAGTAGCATATCCTGGTTACGGCGAGAGATTTGCGAGCGCGATTCATTCACCAGCGTTCGTAGTTCATCTTTACTCAGCGAACCGCTCACCACGATATCTGTTTTGATGCCCATCATACGCATCAGCAGACGTGTGATGGTATTCAGTAACCAGACAAGCGGCATCATCAGTATTTGCAGTGGCGCTAACAACACGCTGCTGGGATAGGCCACCTTTTCTGGATACAGCGCGGCAATGGTTTTGGGCAATACTTCAGCAAATACCAGTACCACAAAGGTCAGAACCCCGGTGGCGATTGCCACGCCCGCATCGCCATACAGACGCATACCGACAATGGTTCCGAGCGCTGAGGCCAGTATATTCACCAGGTTGTTACCAATGAGGACCAGGCTTATCAGACGGTCGGGCTTACGAAGCAGTTTCTCAACGCGTTTTGCCTGACGATTTCCCTGTTTTGCGCGGTGTCGCAGACGGTAGCGGTTCAGGGTCATCATTCCGGTTTCGGAACCGGAAAAATAGGCGGAAATAACCACCATGATGAGAAGCGTAACAATAAGCGTGGTGGTGGAGATGTGTTCCACGTAGGTTCCTTAAAAGACTTAACTCACAAACTGCTGCAAGATGCGGCTGCCGAAATAGGCCAGCGTCAGAATGCCTGCGCCTGCGACGTTAAACCAGACGACACGACGTCCGCGCCAGCCTTCATGGTAATGTCCCCACAGCAGAACGATATAGACAAACCATGCCACGATAGACAGAACGGCTTTATCAATATTTTCTGTGCTGAACAGGTTGTGCATATAAAACAGGCCAGTACATAGCGTCAGCGTCAGCAGAACCACGCCTATCTGGGTGATATGAAACATTTTGCGCTCAATGCTCATCAATGGCGGCATTTCATTGTTGAACGCCAGTCTTTTATTTTTGAGCTGATAATCGATCCATGCCAGTTGCAGCGCATACAGCGCGGCAATGATTAAGGTGGCATAGGATAAGAGCGATAGCCCGATGTGAATCATCATGCCCGGTGTGGCTTCAAGGTGGGTGATGTATTCGTTGGGCATAAACGTAGCGCATGCCAGATTGATTAATGCAAAGGCATACACGATCGGCAGCAATAGCCAGCCGCGGTTGCGTGAGGCCACAATGGTCATTACCGTACAGATCATCAGGCTAACCAGAGAACCGACGTTCAGCAGGCTCAGGTTTTGTCCGCTTTCACCACCTGGCAGAATACGTGCTTCCAGGGCAAACGCGTGACAGACCAGCGCGATAACCGCAGAAAGAATAGCCATACGCCGCCAACCGCTGTTTTTTTGCAGCAGGGCGGGAACGATCAGCGCAAGGCTGACGGAATAGGCGACAAGGGCTAACAGAGCAAAAACGGGCATATGGGTGTCGACAGTTGGCCAAGAGTAAAGAAAAGCAGTATAGCGTTACGTGACCTCTGCTCCAACCGTTGCATAACAACAAAGGCGGCTTCATGTTATACTGCGGCAAATTTCTGTTGATGTGTCGCTGTTGCGACCGACCGTTTCCACCCCAGGCGAGAGACAATGTTTGATAATTTAACCGATCGTTTGTCGCGCACGCTGCGCAATATCAGTGGCCGTGGACGCCTTACTGAAGACAACGTTAAAGAGACGCTGCGCGAAGTGCGCATGGCGCTGCTGGAGGCTGACGTCGCGCTGCCGGTAGTGCGTGAGTTTATCAATCGCGTAAAAGAGAAAGCGGTTGGTCATGAAGTGAATAAGAGCCTGACGCCGGGTCAGGAGTTCGTCAAAATTGTTCGTAACGAACTCGTCGCGGCGATGGGCGAAGAGAACCAGACGCTGAACCTGGCGGCCCAGCCACCGGCAGTGGTGTTGATGGCGGGTCTGCAGGGTGCGGGTAAAACGACCAGCGTAGGTAAGCTGGGTAAATTCCTGCGCGAGAAGCACAAGAAGAAAGTACTGGTGGTCTCCGCGGACGTCTATCGCCCGGCGGCGATCAAACAGCTGGAAACGTTGGCCGAACAGGTCGGCGTGGACTTCTTCCCTTCTGACGTCGGTCAGAAGCCGATTGATATCGTTAACGCCGCGCTGAAAGAAGCTAAACTCAAATTCTACGACGTGCTACTGGTGGATACCGCCGGTCGTCTGCACGTTGATGAAGCGATGATGGACGAAATCAAACAGGTCCACGCGTCTATCAATCCGGTAGAAACGCTGTTTGTTGTCGATGCTATGACGGGTCAGGATGCTGCGAATACTGCGAAAGCGTTTAACGAAGCTCTGCCGCTGACCGGTGTGGTACTGACTAAAGTCGACGGTGACGCCCGTGGCGGTGCGGCACTGTCTATTCGTCATATCACCGGTAAGCCGATTAAATTCCTCGGTGTCGGTGAGAAAACGGAAGCGCTGGAGCCGTTCCACCCGGACAGGATTGCCTCCCGTATTCTCGGCATGGGTGATGTGCTGTCGCTGATCGAAGATATCGAAAGCAAAGTTGACCGCGCACAGGCAGAGAAATTAGCCAGCAAGCTGAAAAAAGGCGACGGCTTCGATCTGAACGATTTCCTTGAACAGCTTAAGCAGATGAAAAACATGGGCGGCATGGCCAGCCTGATGGGCAAACTGCCGGGCATGGGTCAGATCCCTGACAACGTGAAATCGCAGATGGACGATAAAGTGCTGGTGCGTATGGAAGCCATCATCAACTCGATGACGATGAAAGAACGCGCTAAGCCGGAAATCATCAAAGGTTCCCGCAAACGCCGTATCGCTCTGGGCTGCGGGATGCAGGTACAGGATGTTAACCGTCTTCTGAAACAGTTCGACGACATGCAGCGCATGATGAAGAAAATGAAGAAGGGCGGAATGGCGAAGATGATGCGCAGCATGAAGGGGATGATGCCGCCTGGCTTCCCTGGGCGCTAATTTTTCCGGCCTGGCTCACTGGCTATTTCGGCACCGGGGTGTGCTCGCCATCCTCACGTACTGCGTGTACGCTGCGGTGGCTGCGCGCACGCCGGCACCGAACTTGCTGCGCCGCCGACGGCCTTCTACGGCAGAGTTATTAACTGTTGATTGCTTTTTTCTCAGAAATCAGTAAAATTTTCGGGCTTTTAATATGACACCGGGTCCCTTCCCTCGATGGGGCCCGGTGTTTTATTCACACAAGAGGATGTTATGGTAACTATTCGTTTAGCTCGTCACGGCGCTAAAAAGCGTCCGTTCTACCAGGTTGTTGTCACCGACAGCCGTAATGCACGCAACGGTCGCTTCATCGAGCGCGTTGGCTTCTTTAACCCGATCGCTAGCGAAAAAGAAGAAGGCACTCGCCTGGATCTGGATCGCATTGCTCACTGGGTTGGCCAGGGCGCGACTATTTCTGATCGCGTTGCTACGCTGATCAAAGCAGCAAACAAAGCAGCTTAATCTGTCACGGTGGTCATGATGAGCAAGCAACTCGCCGCACAGGCACCCGTGGAACCCATCGTTTTGGGGAAAATGGGGTCTTCTTACGGTATCCGTGGTTGGCTCAGAGTGTTTTCTTCCACTGAAGACGCCGAAAGCATTTTTGACTATCAGCCCTGGTTTATCCAGAAGGCGGGTCAGTGGCAGCAAGTACAGCTGGAAAGCTGGAAGCACCACAATCAGGATCTGATCATCAAGCTGAAAGGTGTTGACGATCGTGATTCGGCGAATCTACTGACTAATTGTGAAATTGTCGTGGATTCCTCGCAGTTGCCTGCGCTGGAAGAGGGTTCCTACTACTGGAAAGACCTTATGGGTTGCCAGGTAGTGACCACTGAAGGCTACGATCTCGGAAAAGTCGTCGATATGATGGAAACCGGATCGAATGACGTGATCGTCATTAAGGCAAACCTGAAAGATGCGTTTGGTATCAAGGAACGTTTAGTACCGTTCCTCGATGGGCAGGTTATCAAGAAAGTCGATCTCGCTACTCGTACTATCGAAGTAGATTGGGATCCTGGTTTTTAAACCACCGGATAAACGGTAAAAGTCGGCGTTATGGGGATTGGCTTGTGTTTATAGGTATCGTTAGCCTGTTTCCAGAAATGTTCCGTGCAATTACCGATTACGGGGTAACTGGCCGGGCAGTAAAAAATGGCCTGCTGAACATCCAGAGCTGGAGTCCTCGTGACTTTACGCATGACCGGCACCGTACCGTGGACGATCGTCCTTACGGCGGCGGACCGGGGATGTTGATGATGGTGCAACCTTTACGGGATGCTATTCATGCAGCAAAAGCTGCGGCTGGTGAAGGCGCAAAGGTGATTTATCTGTCACCTCAGGGACGCAAGCTTGATCAAGCGGGCGTTAGCGAACTGGCAACGAATCAAAAGTTGATTCTGGTGTGCGGTCGCTATGAAGGAATAGATGAGCGCGTGATTCAAACCGAAATTGATGAAGAATGGTCAATCGGCGATTACGTTCTCAGCGGTGGTGAGTTACCGGCAATGACGCTGATCGACTCCGTTTCCCGGTTTATTCCGGGCGTACTGGGGCATGAAGCATCAGCAATCGAAGATTCGTTTGCTGACGGGTTGCTGGACTGTCCACACTATACCCGACCTGAAGTGTTAGAACAGATGGAGGTACCGGCGGTATTACTGTCGGGAAACCACGCTGAGATACGTCGCTGGCGTTTGAAACAGTCGCTGGGCCGGACCTGGCTTAGAAGACCTGAACTTCTGGAAAACCTGGCTCTGACTGAAGAGCAAGCAAGGTTGCTGGCGGAGTTCAAAAAGGAACACGCACAACAGCAACATAAACATGATGGGCAGGCGTAAGCCCCCAATATCAGTTTACCCAGGATAAGAGATTAAATTATGAGCAACATTATTAAGCAACTTGAACAAGAACAGATGAAGCAGGACGTACCTTCCTTCCGTCCGGGTGATACCGTGGAAGTGAAAGTATGGGTTGTTGAAGGTTCCAAAAAACGTCTGCAGGCATTCGAGGGCGTGGTTATCGCTATTCGTAACCGCGGTCTGCACTCTGCATTCACTGTTCGTAAAATTTCCAACGGCGAAGGCGTTGAGCGTGTCTTCCAGACTCACTCTCCGGTAGTTGACAGCATTGCTGTTAAACGTCGTGGTGCTGTTCGCAAAGCTAAACTGTACTACCTGCGTGAGCGTACTGGTAAGTCTGCTCGTATCAAAGAGCGTCTTAACTAAGATATCGCTCAGGCGACATCCTGATAGAAGGGGCTGGCCATTTTGGGCTGGCCCCTTTTTTTATATCGACAGAATACCGATGCCAGCGGTTAGCCGGGTAAATTGATTTTGCGGCGTTTGAGGCTTAATGGAAAGGTGATTGTTACGTTACCGGCGAGGTGCTGAGTCGTGTGGGGCGGGTGTTTCGTTTGTCATTGCAATCGACTGACTGCGCGAGTTCGTACGTCGTATTCTCCGTTAGCGCAGCCAGCCGGGTAATGATTAAGGTGTACTGATGACTACCGCAACGCGGCGGTTTTCGGCACGGCCTTTTGAAGTTTGGTTGCTGGCAAGCGGGTATTTCTTCCCGAGCCCTTGGGTTGTCAGGTTAGTACGTGGAATATTGGCACCCTGAGCCCAGGCGTCTGCAACCACATTGGCGCGTTTGAGCGACAGAGCTTCGTTGTAGCTGTCCTCACCATAGTTATCGGTGTGACCATCCAGACGAGCATGGTTTAACCCGGTCGCAGCCAGTTTGGACGCCATTTCCTGGATTTGCTTTTCACTTTCAGGGCGGAGTTTATAGTCGTTTTTGTCAAACAGGATGGTGTCAGACAAACCCAGAGACCAGTCTCCTGAAGCTTCAGTGAATCCGTACGATTTCATGGCTGCAATTTGCTCTGGGGTAAATTTCCCCTGAGGCGCCTGACAGCCTGCCAGAATCAGCATGATGAGAATAAACGGGGATAATAAACGTTTTAGCATGTGTGTAATTCCTTATTTTTTAATAATGCGCTCAGCGCGCAAATTTTTAGCCTGATACATATTGTGATCGGCAAGTTCTTGTAATTTCTCGGCAGAGGCATGTTCCCACGTCAGTGCAAAACCAATACTGAGTGTCATGCTTGCCAGATGACCGTTATGCAGGTCAAAAGGTCGATTAAACTCTTGCGACAACGCCGCGCAGATACGTTGAACTTCGTATTCAGAATGGACGCTGTAAAGCACCATGGCAAATTCATCGCCGCCAAGTCGGTATGGGTGATGCCGATTACCACCAAATTCGGCCAACCTTTTTGCGACTTCGATCAGGACCCGATCGCCCGCAGCGTGTCCCCAGGTATCATTAATAAATTTAAAATTATCGCCATCAAGGAATAACAACGCAGAGCTGCTGTGGGCCGCGTCGTCGTTCATCAGTGCGTTAATACTGCTACGAAATGCGGCACGGTTCGCAAGACCGGTCAAAGGGTCATGTAGCGCGGTACGCAACAGTTGGGCATTCTTTGCCTGCAGACGTAGTTGCCACTCTTCCATCTCATCCAGCAGGCTATTAAAGTCCTGAGCAAACAGATGAAATTCTTCAATCCGCTCTTCAGATACGCGCCGCGAGAAATTTCGATTGGTACGAACATCATGTACCACTTCAGTAATATTTTGCAGGGCGTCCACGACGCCATTGTGTAAATAACGAGTAAGCATCAACGCAATACCCGATGCCAGTAAAATGCATCCGGTAAGAACGGCTAGCGACAAATAAATAAAATGGCTAATAACGCTATCGCGGGCAATCAAGCGCACCTCACCAATAACGTCGCCATTGTGCAAAATGGGCTGAGTCACCGGTTGCGGGAACAGCCAGTGGCTGATGATGCTGCTGATTTTGTCAGTGGTATCCTGCGCGTCATAGTGCCAGGTGGCGATCACTTTCTGCTTTTGATTGCGGACCTCTGCAACTGAAAATTGCCCTTGCTGCCCCAATGCAGCCAGCGTTTCCGATGCTGCGACACTATCCGAAAAGACTAATGCTGCTTCGAGCGTGCGGGTCATGGTTGCTGCCGTGAGATCCAGGTTCTTTTGTGCGTATTGCTTCAAAGCCAGCACAGAAGAAATGCTAAGCAGCAGCCAAATCAGCGTCATGGTTACCAGTACGCTGACGATGCTGATACGCCGTAGTGTCCGCTTAAACGTTGGGCGTTTTATGGGAGAAGGACCCTTATTCATGCTTTTTATTCCGCGCAAGCATCAATACGTCCGGACTCACCCTTACACCGCTGCGTGACAGGGAATCCATATTTACGGAAAATCTCACGTCTTCATCTTTAATTATGAGGCAAAAAGCGCTGCCAATAACGCATTCGGGATTCTGTTCGGCAATTAATAACAATGCCTTAGTAGGATATTTATTCTTTAATTCCGCCTGATATGTAGGGCTTTCTTTTCCAAAATAAAAGCCATCACACTGCGCAACTAAAACTTCTTGTTCCGTATGAATGATGACAGGAAGATAGGGTAGTGCTCCTGCTCGGGTATCTTCCAGCACGCTGGAAAAGCGCGAAGAAGAGAATATACACAGTTTTGGTGGCCCTGAAAGTGCGGGCCAGCGTGTATAACTGACGATACCGGAAACCATAGAGCGCACAGATTTTGCCTCTTCCGTAACGCTGTGAGCGTACAGAGGTAATCCGGTCAGAAGCAGTGCCAGTAGAAGTATGAGTCGGTAAGAAAAGCTCATGAATAGGTACCTACCAGCGTTTGCCGTAATGCGTCGATATACATTCAAGATTGTTTGCAACAAAATAACATTATTTTCCCAGGGCGTCATTATTCCTGGAATGAGTGTATTGAGTATTTAAGCTAAATC
>NZ_JANEWL010000111.1:0-14392 GCF_028069815.1 Citrobacter sp. Awk 2 | reverse complement strand
AAATTTACCTCTAAAATACTCCTTACGATGTATGCAGCAGGGAAAAAAAGAAATACTCCGTAATAAAAAAACATTCCCTTCAATTGCAAACAAAACGTTATCAGGTTGCTAAACGGAGCAACAAAAACAGAAACCCAGTAACAAATATACCATCGGGGCTCTATTTACTATGTTCGGTAATAATATATTCACGCAAGTTAAACGCTCAGAAAATAAAAAGATGGCGGTTATCGCTCAATTTCTGAAAGAGAACGATTTGAGCGTTGATACCACCGTCGAAGTATTTATCACCGTCACCCGTAACGACCGCTTGATCGCTTGTGGCGGTATCGCCGGCAATATCATCAAATGCGTCGCTATCTGTGAATCCGTACGTGGTGAAGGCTTAGCGCTGACGCTGGCGACTGAGTTAATCAACCTTGCCTACGAGCGGCATTGCACCCATCTCTTCATCTATACCAAAACCGAGTATGAGTCACTGTTTAAGCAGTGCGGTTTTTCGACGCTGACCAGCGTGCCCGGCATTATGGTGTTGATGGAAAACAGCACCACTCGCCTCAAACGTTACGCTGAATCACTGGCGAAACAGCGCCACGAAGGGAAAAAAATTGGCTGTATCGTGATGAACGCCAACCCCTTCACCAACGGGCACCGTTTTCTGATCCAACAAGCCGCCGCACAGTGCGACTGGCTGCATCTGTTTTTGGTGAAAGAAGATACCTCACGTTTCCCGTATGAAGACCGACTGGACCTGGTACTCAAAGGGACAAAAGATATTCCACGTTTAACCGTACACCGCGGTTCGGAATACATCATCTCTCGCGCCACGTTCCCGTGCTACTTCATTAAAGAGCAGAGCGTTATTAACCACTGCTACACCGAAATAGACCTGAAAATTTTCCGTCAGTATCTGGCCCCGGCACTCGGCGTTACGCACCGTTTCGTCGGTACTGAGCCGTATTGCACCGTCACCTCCCAGTACAACAACGATATGCGCTACTGGCTGGAGACCCCAACACTTCCCGCCCCGCCGATTGAACTGGTGGAAATTGAGCGGCTGTGTTTCCAGGAGATGCCGATTTCCGCCTCCTGGGTACGCAAGCTGCTGGTTAAAAAAGATCTCACGGCTATCGCATCCCTGGTACCCGAAGCCACGCTGCACTACTTACAAAGCATGGTTGAGCGAACCTCATCGGCTGCGACAGTCCGCCAAAATACCCCCGCATTAGCAACAGGTGAAAAATGAAAATAAACCAGGCAGCCGTCGCAGGCACTCTCGAGTCCGGTGATGTGATGATCCGCATCGCCCCGCTCGATACGCAGGATATTGACCTGCAGGTTAACAGTAGCGTCGAAAAGCAGTTCGGTGATGCCATCAGGGCCACCATTCTGGACGTTCTGTCCCGCTATAACGTCCGCGGCGTGCAATTAAATGTTGATGATAAAGGCGCACTGGACTGCATTTTACGTGCGCGACTGGAAGCATTACTGGCTCGCGCCAGCGGCATTCCGGCACTGCCATGGGAGGATTGCCAATGATTTCCGATTCTTTACAACAACGTAAATCCCGCACACGCCGCAGCATGTTGTTCGTACCAGGCGCTAACGCCGCGATGGTCAGCAACTCATTCATCTACCCGGCAGATGCGCTGATGTTCGACCTGGAAGACTCCGTCGCACTGCGTGAGAAAGACACCGCGCGCCGCATGGTGTATCACGCGCTGCAGCATCCGCTGTATCACGACGTTGAAACTATTGTACGCGTGAACGCCCTCGACTCCGAATGGGGCATCAATGACCTCGAAGCCGTCGTACGCGGTGGCGCTGACATCGTGCGTTTACCCAAAACAGATACCGCCCAGGATGTCACTGATATCGAAAGCGAAATCCTGCGTATTGAAAACGCCTGTGGTCGTGAACCCGGCAGCACCGGTCTGTTAGCCGCTATCGAATCACCACTTGGTATTACCCGCGCGGTAGAAATTGCCCACGCTTCCGAGCGTCTGATCGGTATTGCACTCGGCGCAGAAGACTACGTGCGTAACCTGCGTACCGAACGCTCCCCGGAAGGCACCGAACTGCTGTTTGCACGGTGCTCAATTCTGCAGGCTGCGCGTTCTGCCGGCATTCAGGCGTTCGATACCGTCTATTCCGATGCCAATAACGAAGCGGGTTTCCTGCACGAAGCCGCACACATCAAGCAACTGGGTTTTGATGGTAAGTCGCTCATCAACCCGCGTCAGATTGAACTCCTGCATAACCTGTATGCCCCGACGCGCAAAGAGCTGGCTCACGCACGTCTGGTGGTAGAAGCCGCTGAAGCCGCCGCCCGTGAAGGCCGTGGCGTAGTTTCCCTGAACGGCAAGATGGTCGACAGCCCGGTTATCGAGCGCGCCCTTCTGGTTATCTCCCGTGCAGAACTTTCCGGCATTCGCGAAGAATAAGGCAAAAAAATGACGCAGAAAATCGAACAGTCTCAACGACAGGATCGCGTGGCGACCTGGAGCCGTCATGCAGAAAGCGAGCTTTCCGCTTATCAGAGCACCGCAAAAGTTGAATTGCAGGCGCAAAAACCGCGCAACAAAAAGCTGTGCGCTAACCTGGAAGAGGCCATTCGCCGTTCAGGTTTACAGGATGGCATGACCATCTCCTTCCACCACGCTTTCCGTGGCGGTGATCTGACGATCAACCTGGTGATGGATACCATCGCTGCAATGGGCTTTAAAAACCTGACGCTGGCTTCCAGCTCCCTGAGCGACTGCCATGCGCCGCTGGTTGAACACATTCGTCAGGGTGTCGTCAGCCGTATTTATACTTCTGGTCTGCGTGGCCCGCTGGCAGAAGAGATCTCTCGCGGTCTGCTGGCTGAACCTGTTCAGGTCCACTCTCACGGTGGTCGTGTACACCTGGTACAAAGCGGCGAACTCAACATTGATGTCGCCTTCCTCGGCGTGCCGTCCTGTGACCCGTTTGGTAACGCCAACGGTTACACAGGTAAAGCCTGCTGTGGCTCGCTGGGCTACGCTCGTGTCGATGCTGAAAACGCAAAACAGGTTGTCCTGCTGACCGAACAGCTGCTGACCTACCCGCATAATCCCGCCAGCATTACCCAGGATCAGGTAGATCTGATTGTACAAATCGACCAGGTCGGTGATGCTGACAAAATTGGTGCTGATGCCACTCGCATGACCACCAACCCGCGCGAATTGCTGATCGCCCGCAGCGCAGCAGACGTTATTGCTAACTCCGGCTACTTCAAAGAAGGTTTTTCATTGCAGACAGGAACCGGCGGCGCGTCTCTGGCCGTTACCCGTTTCCTGGAAGACAAAATGCGCAGCCGCGACATCCGTGCTGACTTTGCGCTGGGCGGCATCACTGCCACCATCGTTGATCTGCATGAGAAAGGCTTAATCCGCAAACTGCTGGATGTACAGAGCTTCGACCGTAATGCGGCAGAATCTCTGGCACGCAATCCAAATCACATTGAAATCAGTGCTAACCAGTATGCCAACTGGGGCTCAAAAGGCGCCTCTGTCGATCGTCTGGATGTCGTGGTGCTGAGCGCGCTTGAAGTGGATACCAACTTCAACGTTAACGTACTGACCGGTTCTGACGGCGTACTGCGCGGCGCATCCGGTGGCCACTGTGATACAGCGGTTGCCGCAGCGCTTTCCATCATCGTCGCACCGCTGGTTCGTGGGCGCATCCCGACGCTGGTTGATAACGTCCTGACCTGCGTAACCCCGGGTTCCAGCGTTGATATCCTGGTCACTGACCACGGTATCGCCGTTAACCCTGCACGCCCTGAGCTGGCGGAACGTCTGCAAGAAGCTGGCATGAAAGTTGTTTCCATTGAATGGTTGCGCGAACGTGCACAGCAACTTACCGGCCAGCCACGCGCAATCGAATTCACCGACCGCGTCATTGCCGTAGTGCGTTACCGCGATGGTTCAGTGATCGACGTTGTGCATCAGGTGAAGGAATAAGCCATGCACCTGCTCCCTGAACACGCCACCTGCCACGCGGTTTCCATTCCTGAGCTGCTCGCCAGCCGTGATGAGAGACAAGCAAGGCAACATGCCTGGCTCGCGCGTCATCACGCGCCATTGGTCTCTTTTACCGTGGTAGCGCCAGGCCCGATCAAAGACAGCGAATTAACCCGTCGCATCTTTAATCACGGCGTCATCGCCTTGCTTACGCTGGCGAAACAATCATCCTGGATTGTCAGGGAGCAAACTTCGCTGGTCTCCGCCAGCGGTCCGGAAGGTCTGTTGTCCATCGAGGCGTCAGCCCATGACCTCAAGCTCGCCACTATCGAGCTTGAGCATTCACATCCGCTGGGACGGTTATGGGACATCGATGTCCTGACCCCTGAAGGAGAAATCCTGTCCCGCCGTCATTTCGCGCTTCCTGCCCGCCGCTGTCTGTTGTGCGAGCAAAGCGCTGCCGAATGCGCGCGGGGTAAAACCCACGCGCTTTCCGACTTACTCATTCAAATGGAGGCACTGCTGCATGATGCCGATTCCCGCAACATCGACGAATAACGCTGTCCTTCCACTGGATCTGCCCGACGCCTACGCAACACTTGCCTGGCGCGCCATGCTGACTGAAGTCAACTTATCGCCCAAGCCTGGGCTGGTGGATCGCATTAATAACGGCGCACATAAAGATATGGCGCTGGAAGATTTTCATCGCAGCGCAGAGGCTATCCAGGCCTGGCTGCCACGTTTTATCGAATACGGCGCATTCAGCGCGCAGTTGTCACCTGAAGATGTACTGAAAGGACTGCGTCCGCTGGGTATGGCCTGCGAAGCCGATATGTTTCGCGCCACCGCCGGGGTGAACACCCATAAAGGCAGCATCTTTTCTCTGGGACTGCTGTGTGCCGCCATTGGCCGCCTGCACCAGCTCCAACTGACTGTTACCGCTGAAACCATTTGCTCTACGGCAGCAACATTTTGCCGAGGCCTGACCGAGCGCGAACTGCGCCAGAACAATCAACAACTCACGGCTGGCCAACGTCTTTATCAGCAACTGGGATTAACCGGCGCACGGGGCGAAGCCGAAGCGGGATATCCGCTCGTCATCCAGCATGCCCTGCCGCACTACCGCGCACTGCTGACTCAGGGCCGCGACCCTGAACTGGCGTTACTCGACACATTATTGCTGCTGATGTCTATCAATGGCGACACCAACGTGGCTTCACGTGGCGGCGCTGAGGGTCTGCGGTGGATACAACAGCAGGCCACCACATTATTGCAGCAAGGGGGAATTCGTACCCCTGCCGATCTCCATTACCTACGCCAGTTCGACCAACAGTGCATCGAACGCAACCTCAGTCCTGGAGGCTGCGCCGATCTGCTGATCGTCACCTGGTTCTTAGCTCAGATTTCGCAAGTTCATCATTATCACAATTAAAGATCCTTTCCGGAGAATCACACACATGTCTTTAGCAAAAGATAAAATATGGAAGTTACTGGCCCCATTGGTCGTAATGGGCGTCATGTTTCTTATCCCCGTTCCTGATGGAATGCCTCCACAGGCCTGGCACTACTTTGCCGTATTTGTGGCAATGATCGTCGGTATGATCCTCGAGCCAATCCCGGCAACAGCGATCAGCTTTATCGCCGTCACGATCTGCGTTATTGGCAGCAACTACCTGCTGTTTGATGCTTCCGAACTGGCCGACCCGGCGTTTAAAGCGGGTAAGCAAGCGCTGAAGTGGGGTCTGGCAGGCTTCTCCAGCACCACCGTGTGGTTGGTGTTCGGTGCGTTTATTTTCGCACTGGGTTATGAAGTCACTGGTCTGGGTCGTCGTATCGCGCTGTTCCTGGTGAAATTCATGGGTAAACGTACCCTGACACTGGGCTATGCGATTGTTATTATCGACATCCTGCTGGCACCGTTTACACCGTCCAACACCGCGCGTACCGGTGGTACAGTGTTCCCGGTTATCAAAAACCTGCCGCCGCTGTTCAAATCCTTCCCTAACGATCCTTCCGCACGCCGTATCGGCGGATATCTGATGTGGATGATGGTTATCAGTACCAGCCTGAGCTCCTCTATGTTCGTTACCGGCGCTGCGCCAAACGTACTGGGTCTGGAATTCGTTAACAAAATCGCTGGCATTCAAATCAGCTGGTTGCAGTGGTTCCTCAGCTTCCTGCCGGTCGGTATTATTTTGCTGATCGTTGCTCCGTGGCTGTCTTACGTGCTGTACAAACCGGAAGTCACCCACAGTGCTGAAGTTGCAGCATGGGCCGGTGATGAACTGAAAGGCATGGGTAAACTGACCCGTAAAGAGATAACGCTGATCGGTCTGGTACTGCTCAGCCTTGGCCTGTGGGTATTTGGCGGCAAGCTGATTGACGCTACCGCAGTGGGTCTGCTGGCGGTCTCCCTGATGCTGGCTCTGCATGTTGTACCGTGGAAAGACATTACTCGCTATAACAGCGCATGGAACACCCTGGTCAACCTTGCCACGCTGGTGGTAATGGCCAACGGTTTAACCCGTTCTGGTTTCATCGACTGGTTTGCCAACACCATGAGCACACACCTGGAAGGTTTCTCACCTAACGCGACAGTAATCGTTCTGGTACTGGTGTTCTACTTTGCTCACTACCTGTTTGCCAGCCTTTCTGCGCACACCGCCACCATGCTGCCGGTTATTCTGGCTGTCGGTAAAGGTATCCCGGGCGTGCCGATGGAACACCTGTGTATCCTGCTGGTACTGTCCATCGGTATCATGGGCTGTCTGACTCCGTATGCCACTGGCCCTGGTGTTATCATCTATGGCTGTGGTTATGTGAAATCCAAAGACTATTGGCGTTTGGGTGCTATCTTCGGTGTTATCTACATCGCTATGCTTCTGCTGGTCGGCTGGCCGATTCTGGCAATGTGGAGCTAATGCGCGCGCTTTACACATAGTCAAAACACAGAGTTAAAATGATGCCAGTCAGCTAAACCTGACTGGCATTTTTTATGATTAAATAGATGATATTCAGAATTTATATAAGTGTCCGAATACATCATGACATCAACATGGCGTTCTTTTCCTTTACTGGCAGCGCTTCTGCTGCCGGTTTCAGTAGCCGGGGCCTCCCAACTTGAGGCCAAACAGTACGGCGATTTTGACAGCTACGTGCTGGCTCTCTCCTGGCAAACCGGTTTTTGTCAGAGTCAGCATGAGCGTGATCGTCAGGAGCCTGACGAATGTCGTCTGCAAAAAGAGACTGACAATAAAGCAGATTTTCTGACGGTTCACGGCCTGTGGCCCAGCCTGCCAAACTCAATTGCCGCCCGCGGTGTCGATAATCGTCGTTGGATGCGTTTTGGCTGTGCAACGCGCCCCATTCCTAACCTGCCTGAAGCTCGCGCCAGCCGGAAATGCGCCGCACCACAAACCGGTCTGTCACTGGAGAGTGCGGCGAAGTTAAGCGCCGTCATGCCTGGTGCTGGCGGAACATCCTGTCTGGAACGTTATGAATATGCCAAACATGGCGCCTGTTTTGGTTTTGATCCCGACGCGTACTTCGGCACCATGGTGCGGTTGAACAATGAGATTAAGAGTAGCGAGACGGGCAAGTTTCTGGCGGATAACTACGGCAAAACGGTTAGCCGTAGCGCATTTGACGCCGCATTCGCTAAAAACTGGGGCAAAGAGAATATCAAAGCAGTGAAGCTAAGTTGTCACGGCAACCCCGCTTATCTGACGGAGATCCAGTTTTCATTAAAAGCCGATGCCATCAACCAACCTTTATCATCCCGTTCATTCCTGCCGCAACCGCATCCGGGTAACTGCGGTAAACAGTTTATTATCGACAAAACGGGATACTAAACAGGGAGACCGACGCGCACACCCGGCGTCGGTCTGACGGCTTAACGTTTTGGACGCGCATCCGGACGCACCAGATCAAAGCGATGTGATTCATCAATTGAATAATACGCACTTGGCCCACCTGCACGCAGTACCGGGTGCGCTTTCGCCGTCTGGTAGATGCCCTCTTCCAGCAGCGATTCATCAATGTGGATACCGACCACCTCACCCAATATCAGCCAGGTTTCAACAGGGGTGCCATCTGCGGTCGTCAATTGCAGACTCTGAGATAAACGACACTCAAAATTGACGGGACTTTGTGCCACGCGTGGCACATTAACTAACCGACTTTCGGCTTTGCAAAGCCCTGCGGCAAAGAACTCATCCTCGCCGTGCGGCAGACTGGCCGACGTTTCGTTCATCGCTCTGGCCAACTCAAGGGTAGTCAGGTTCCAGACAAACTCACCTGTTTCGATAATATTCCGCACGCTGTCTTTCCAGCCGCTGCTGGCAAAACCGATAATCGGCGGATGATAGTTAAAACAGTTAAAAAAACTGTACGGTGCCAGATTATGCCGACCGTTACTGTCACTCGACGCAATCCACCCAATAGGGCGCGGCCCAATAATGGCATTGAGCGGATCATGTGGCAGCCCGTGTCCCTGTGACGGTTGATAGAAATACATAATTTTCTCTGGTGAAGTTAGCCTCTGCTAAGCATAAATTATGCTTCGCTCATCCCCCTGACGGAAGAGGATCAGCGTAGAACAATCCACGAACGATTACGACTGAATAAAGCCGAGTAGATCGGCGTTGATCTGATGTTTATGGGTGGTGCAAATACCGTGAGATCCTCCGGCATACACCTTCAACTGTGCATCTGGTAGGATTTCTGCCGCGACCTTACCGCAGGTTTCAAACGGGACAATCTGATCGTCATCACCATGAATTACCAGCGTCGGAATGGTCATTTTTTTGAGATCTTCACGCAAGTCTGTTTCCGAGAAAGCATGTATACAGTCGTACAGTGCTTTAATTGATCCTTGTAAGCCCTGCTCAACAAAGCTTTCACGGACAGCCTTCGATTCCTTTGTACCCGGTCGATTGTAGCCATAGAATGCGGCCGTCAGCTCATAGAAAAAGGCGGCACGATCGTTCACAACGCCTTCACGAATGCTATCGAACACCTCCCTCGGCACACCATTCGGGTTAAAGTCGGTTTTAATCATGATGGGGGTTACCGCACCAATGAGTACCGCTTTTGCTACCCTCTGCGTCCCATGGCGGCCAATGTAACGAGCAACTTCGCCACCACCGGTAGAGTGCCCGACATGCACAGCATCTTTGAGATTGAGATGCGCGGTAAGTTCGGCCAAATCGTCAGCATACTGATCCATATTATTGCCATCCCAGGGTTGGGCCGAACGCCCGTGCCCTCGTCTGTCATGGGCTATCACACGAAATCCTTTCGACCCGAGAAACAGCATCTGATCTTCAAACGCATCTGCGGTCAGCGGCCAACCATGGCTGAACACAATGGGCTGGCCGCTTCCCCAGTCTTTGAAATGCAAATAGCTGCCATCTTTTAAGGTAAGTTTGTCGTACTGGCTCATGAGATCTCCTGTCGAGGAACACTGAGTTGTCGTGGTGCGCCCGCAGCGAGCGCTTAAAAAGCATAATGCAAATTTGAGAACGATCACGTTTTTTGCCACCCCCTTCATCTGCAGCAATATTGATGATTTGCCTGAATGTGAACTAAATCACTTCAAACCAGGGGTAAGTCTCAGTATCATCATAAAAGCTAAACCCTTGCCGCCTGACGGTGAGGGTTTTCTTTTGGGATTATTTACCTGCGCATCCGCAGTATCGACGACATGGAGTAATAAATGTCCAGACCAACTATTATCATTAACGACCTCGATGCGGAACGCATTGACCGCCTGTTGGAGCAACCTGCGTTTGCTGGTTTACCGATAGCGGACGCATTAAACGCTGAACTGGATCGCGCCCAAATGTGTTCCCCGGAAACCATGCCGCACGACGTGGTGACCATGAACAGCCGCGTGAAATTCCGCAATCTGAGCGATGGCGAAGTGCGTGTACGTACCCTGGTATATCCGGCCAATATGACTGACAGCAGTACACAGCTTTCGGTAATGGCACCCGTCGGTGCAGCGCTTCTGGGTCTGCGCGTTGGCGATACGATCCATTGGGAATTACCGGGCGGTACATCGACCCACCTCGAAGTCATCGAGCTTGAGTACCAGCCTGAAGCTGCAGGCGACTACCTGCGCTAACTCTGTCTTATCAAAGCGACTCGCTTTATCTTACAGGGGATGCATCCGCATCCTCTTTCCGCTTCAACCTCTGCTTTCTTTCATTTGCTGCACTTCCTTTTCTCCTGTTCGCAAAACATAAATCTGTGTCGTGACTGACAGAATCATTTTTAATACTATGCTGTTATGTGTTCATGTAATGACAAGGAGAATGTTTATGTACAACACAATCATAATGCCTGTTGATGTATTCGAAATGGAACTGAGCGACAAGGCTGTTCGCCATGCAGAATTTCTGGCACAAGATAAAGGGGTTATCCATCTGCTGCATGTGCTCCCGGGTTCTGCCAGTCTGAGTCTGCACCGTTTTGCCGCTGACGTTCGTCGTTTTGAAGAGCATCTGCAACACGAAGCGGAAACCCGTCTGCAAACGATGGTCGGTCACTTCAGTATCGATCCTTCCCGCATTAAGCAGCACGTTCGCTTTGGTAGCGTGCGTGATGTGGTAAACGAATTGGGTGAAGAGTTGAATGCAGATGTGGTGGTCATTGGGTCGCGTAACCCATCAATTAGCACCCATCTGCTCGGCTCTAACGCCTCAAGCGTTGTCCGCCACGCCACCTTACCGGTGCTGGTCGTTCGCTAATAAAAAAAGAGGCTACCTTCCGGTAGCCTCTTCTTCCTACAAACCGATGAAATCCCATTTGTAGGCCCGATATGCTTGTGCTATCGGGCATTTCGCTTCTTTTGCAGGTGAGTCTTACTTTCTTATACGGTTGTGGTGCGAATCAAATAATCAAAAGAGCTCAGAGACGCTTTCGCGCCCTCGCCAGTCGCGATGATGATCTGCTTGTACGGTACGGTTGTACAATCCCCCGCAGCAAAAACACCCTTCACGCTGGTCTCGCACTTGGCATCAATGATGATTTCCCCCATGCGGTTACGCTCAACGGCGCCTTCCAGCCAGTTCGTATTCGGCAACAGGCCAATCTGCACAAAGATACCCGCCAGTTCCACATTGTGGATATCACCGCTGACGCGGTCACGATACTCCAGACCGGTAACTCTACTGCCGTCGCCTTTCACTTCTGTGGTTTGTGCATTCAGAATAATGTCGACGTTTTTCAGACTACGGACTTTATTCTGCAGAACCTGATCGGCTTTCATTTCCGGGGCAAATTCCAGCAACGTCACGTGTTCGACGATACCCGCCAGATCAATAGCCGCCTCAACCCCCGAGTTACCGCCACCAATCACCGCGACGCGCTTGCCTTTAAACAGCGGGCCATCACAGTGCGGACAGTAGGTTACGCCCTTGGTGCGGTACTGATCTTCACCTGGCACGTTCATGTTGCGCCATTTTGCGCCGGTAGCAATGATGATACTGCGTGCTTTCAACACCGCGCCGGATGCCGTTTCAATCTGATGCAAACCACCTTCCTGTGCTGCCGGAACCAGCTTGCTCGCACTCTGGCTATCAATAACATCCACATCGTAATCATCAACGTGTGCTTTCAGCGCGCCAGCCAGCTTCTGGCCTTCGGTTTTCGGTACAGAGATGTAGTTTTCGATATCAACGGTATCAAGAACCTGACCGCCAAAGCGTTCACCCATCAAACCGGTGCGAATACCTTTACGTGCAGAGTACACCGCAGCCGCTGCCCCGGCAGGACCCGAACCGACGATCAGCACATCGTAAGCATCACGCTGATTCAATTCTTCCGCTGCGCGTTTTTCTGCGCCAGTATCAACTTTCGCTACGATTTCAGTCAGCGTCATACGGCCCTGACCAAACTCTTTACCGTTCATATAGACCGCCGGGACGCCCATGACGTTACGGTCGGTAATTTCGTTCTGGAATGTACCGCCATCAATCGCCGTATGCTTGATTCGCGGGTTCAGCACGGACATCAGGTTCAGCGCTTGCACCACATCCGGGCAGTTATGGCAGGACAGTGAATAATAGGTTTCGAACTCAAAATCCCCGTCGAGGTCGCGGATCTGCTCCAGCAGTGACTGTGCCTCTTTCGACGGATGGCCACCTGTCCACAACAGCGCCAGAACCAGAGAGGTAAACTCATGGCCCAGTGGAGAGCCGGCAAAACGTGGCCCCTGGTGAGAACCCGGATTGGTGATCAGGAACGATGGCTTACGTACGGCCAGAGTATTGTCTTCTTTAAAGGTGACTTTTTCTGACAGTTCAGCAATTTCAGTCAGCAGTTCCTTGATTTCTGCTGATTTAGCGCTGTCATCCAGCGTAGCAATCAGCTCAACAGGTTTGGTCAGTTTCTCAAGATAAGCCTTGAGTTGGGTTTTCATATTTGTGTCGAGCATTATTCTTCCCTCTCTGAAAACATCATCATGCAAGCCGAATTCGCGGGGCTGCATCAATGCAACTTGCGTCATGGTGCTGGAATGAAACAGGCGCAAATTTGCGCCTGTGGAATGCCGGATGCACTACGTTTATCCGGCCTACAAATTATGCGACTTAAATCTTACCAACCAGGTCCAGAGACGGAGCCAGAGTTGCTTCGCCTTCTTTCCACTTAGCCGGGCAAACTTCGCCAGGGTGGGAAGCGACATACTGTGCAGCTTTAATTTTGCGCAGCAGGTCAGACGCATCACGGCCGATACCTTCAGCGGTAACTTCGATTGCCTGGATGATACCTTGCGGGTCAACGACGAATGTTGCACGGTCAGCCAGACCTTCATCTTCACGCATGTTGTCGAAGTTACGGGTCAGGGCGCCAGTCGGGTCGCCGATCATCGCATATTTGATTTTCGCGATGGTTTCAGAGCTGCTGTGCCATGCTTTGTGAGTAAAGTGAGTGTCGGTAGAAACAGAGTAAACGTCCACACCCAGTTTCTGCAGTTCTTCGTAGTGGTCAGCAACGTCACCCAGTTCGGTCGGACATACGAAAGTAAAATCAGCCGGGTAGAAGAAGAAGACACTCCAACGACCTTCGGTATCTTTCTCGGTTACTTCGATGAACTCACCGTTTTTGAACGCCTGGTTTTTGAAAGGTTTAATTTTGGTATTAATCAAAGACATCTGTACTTCCTCCGTGTTTTCGTTGAGGGATAAGTTAACGAAAATCATTGATAAGGGCTAATGCGTTTCCTTTATCAAATCAATAAGCGTTAACTAACAACCGACTCGACCGCATTTTGTAAACCCTATTCTAAAAGTAAAAAAGGCTCCCTTTGCAGGGAGCCTCATTACCCGAGTTACCCGCAAGTAACTTCAGTGCCAGCAGAACTGGCTATGTGTTGCGCTCTACATTACCTTAACCAAGGTCGTAACAGCGATTGGGATTACATCACCCAACTACCGAAAGGGCAATCGACAGACTGTCGATCTTACCTATGGCTGCGATAGGTTTTGCAACTTAACTCCCTTTCCTTCTAATTTTATAAGGAAAATCAATGTTTAAACGTACATTACTCTTAGCTCTGCTCCCTGCTGTCGTCCACGCTGAAGAGCTTCCTGCCCCTGTTAAAGCGATTGAGAAACAGGGCATTACGATTTTGAAGCCGTTCGACGCCCCTGGTGGTATGAAAGGGTACCTGGGCAAATACCAGGACATGGGGGTCACTATCTATGTCACGCCTGATGGAAAACATGCGATCTCCGGCTACATGTATAACGAGAAAGGTGAAAACCTGAGCAATGCGCTGATAGAAAAAGAAATCTATGCACCTGCCGGGCGCGAGATGTGGCAACGAATGGAAAAAGCGTCGTGGATTCTGGACGGCAAAAAAGACGCTCCGGTTATTGTGTATGTGTTTGCCGATCCATTCTGCCCATACTGCAAACAATTCTGGCAACAGGCACGTCCGTGGGTTGAGTCCGGCAAAGTTCAATTACGCACGCTGTTGGTCGGCGTGATTAAGCCCGAAAGTCCGGCAACCGCTGCGGCCATTCTGGCAAGCAAGGATCCCGCTAAAACCTGGCACGACTATGAAGCATCCGGCGGTAAAATGAAGCTGACAATGTCAGCAACGCCACCTGCCGAGCAGATGAAGACGCTGAATATCAACCAAAAATTAATGGACGATTTAGGTGCCAACGTCACACCCGCCATTTATTACATGAGCAAAGATAATACACTGCAACAGGCAGTTGGTTTACCCGATAAAGAGAAGCTGGATATTATTATGGGAGCCAAATAGATATACGCAACGAATGATTGATTGATATCATCTTCATATCAATCAATCTTCTTTCCATATCAATCAACGCATTAGCACTTTTTACCGCAAAAATAACCCTACCTGTGCTATTTTAGTATTATTAAAC
>NZ_JANEWL010000110.1:0-14577 GCF_028069815.1 Citrobacter sp. Awk 2 | reverse complement strand
ACTACAGGGTCATACTATGAGTAGTTTTACATTATTTCCCAAAATACGTACCGGTCTTGAATGGCTTGCCGGGCACAGTGATGCGGTAATTCAATTTGGCTGGAACATCGTCGCTGCCGTCATTTTGTTGTTTGTCGGTAAATTTATCTCTCGCCTGCTCTCCCGCGGGCTGGAAAAATTACTCCTCAAGCGAAAAGTCGACATCACCATCATCCAGTTCTTCACTGCTCTCGTCCGTTACATTACCCTCGCCTTTTTCGTTGTCGCCGCACTGGGCCGCGTCGGTATTGAAACATCATCCATTATTGCGGTTATCGGTGCTGCGGGATTGGCTGTCGGCCTGGCGTTACAGGGGTCGTTATCCAACTTTGCCGCTGGCGTCTTGTTGGTCTCCCTACGTCCATTTCGCGCCGGGGAAGTCGTACAGATTGGCGCTGTTACCGGAACGGTAGAAAAGGTCCACATTTTCTCCACCACGCTTCTCACCGCCGACAGCAAAGAAGTGGTGATCCCAAACGGTAAGATCATTTCCGATAACATCATTAACTATTCTCGCCACCCGTTTCGCCGTATCGATCTGGTCATTGGCGTGGGTTATCAGAGCCGCATTGCTGATGTCAAACGCGTTATCAATCGGATCATCGAACAGGATCGTCGTATAGATCAGAAGCGTGGTGTGACCGTGCGCCTGGGAGAGCTTGGCGCCTCATCGCTGAACTTTTATGTTCGTGTATGGGTACGCAATGCTGAGTACTGGAACACCTATTACGACCTGCTGGAAAGTATTAAAGAAGCGCTGGACGACAACCATATCGACCTGCCCTATCCGCAAATGGATATTCGTGTGGAAAATGTTGCATCCAAAACGCAGCCCCAGCTGCAGTTGGTTGATTAGCCCTCTACAGAATAGGCGGTATATTCATATCGTCCTGAATTCAATTTCCCGACCATAGATAATAAAAAGCCCCCTGATTTACAGAGGGCTTTATTACATGTTATAGGCTCAGAGGCCGATAACAGGGAGAGGGATTATTCCCACTCAATGGTCGCTGGCGGCTTACCGCTGATGTCATATACGACGCGGGAGATACCGTTAACTTCGTTGATGATGCGGTTGGAAACGCGGCCCAGGAAGTCATACGGCAGGTGTGCCCAATGCGCGGTCATAAAGTCGATGGTTTCTACAGCACGCAGGGAGACAACCCAGTCATACTTACGGCCATCGCCCATTACGCCAACGGAACGAACCGGCAGGAATACGGTGAACGCCTGACTTACTTTGTTGTACAGGTCAGCTTTGTGCAGTTCTTCGATGAAGATAGCATCCGCACGACGCAGCAAATCGCAGTACTCTTTCTTCACTTCGCCCAGCACGCGAACACCGAGCCCAGGACCCGGGAATGGGTGGCGGTACAGCATGTCATACGGGAGACCCAGTTCAAGACCAATTTTGCGCACTTCGTCTTTAAACAACTCACGCAACGGTTCAACCAGGCCCATCTTCATCTCTTTCGGCAGGCCGCCTACGTTGTGGTGAGATTTGATAACGTGTGCTTTACCGGTTGCCGAAGCAGCGGATTCGATCACGTCAGGGTAGATAGTTCCCTGCGCCAGCCATTTAACGTCTTCCAGTTTCAGTGCTTCTTCATCGAACACTTCAACGAAAACACGGCCGATGATTTTACGTTTGGCTTCCGGATCGTTCTCGCCTTTCAGCGCATCCAGGAAACGCTGCTCGCCTTCAACGTGAATAATGTTCAGACCGAAGTGATCGCCGAACATATCCATCACCTGCTGAGCTTCGTTCAGACGCAGCAGACCGTTATCCACGAAGACACAGGTCAGGTTTTTGCCAATTGCGCGGTGCAGCAGCATTGCGGTAACGGAGGAATCAACGCCACCGGACAGACCGAGGATCACTTTGTCATTCCCAACCTGCTCACGAATACGTGCAACAGCGTCGTCGATGATTTTTTCCGGCGTCCACAACGCTTCACACTGGCAGATGTCACGCACAAAGCGCTCCAGCATGCGCATACCCTGACGGGTGTGGGTGACTTCCGGGTGGAACTGCACACCGTAGAAGCGTTTTTCTTCATGCGCCATGATGGCGAACGGGCAACTGTCGGTGCTGGCAACGGTAACAAAACCTTCCGGGATAGCAGTCACTTTATCGCCGTGGCTCATCCATACGTCCAGCAGAGGCTTGCCTTCGGCAGTCAGGGAGTCTTCGATACCACGGATCAGCGCGCTATCGGTCTGGACTTCAACCTGTGCATAACCGAACTCACGCTCGTTAGAACCTTCAACATGTCCACCCAGTTGCATTGCCATGGTCTGCATGCCATAGCACACGCCAAAGACCGGCACGCCAGCATTGAACACGTACTCTGGTGCACGTGGGCTGTTTGCTTCGGTGGTACTTTCCGGACCACCGGAAAGAATAATACCGCTTGGGTTGAATTCGCGAATTTGTGCTTCCGTAACATCCCATGCCCACAGTTCACAGTAGACGCCCAGTTCACGTACGCGGCGTGCAACCAGTTGAGTGTACTGCGATCCGAAATCGAGGATGAGAATGCGATGTTTATGAATATTGTCTGTCATTGACGCTAATTCCGAGGCAAGTGAAACAAATTCGCCCGGCATAGAGCCGGGCGCGGAAACTTATCAGGAGCCCATGCGGTAGTTAGGGGACTCTTTGGTGATAGTCACATCGTGAACGTGACTTTCCTGAATACCCGCACCGCTGATACGGACAAATTCAGCCTGAGTACGCAGCGCGTCGATAGTACCACAGCCGGTCAGACCCATACAGGAGCGCAGGCCGCCCATCTGCTGGTGAATGATCTCTTTCAGGCGACCTTTATACGCCACACGGCCTTCGATACCTTCCGGAACCAGTTTGTCAGCTGCGTTATCGCTCTGGAAATAACGGTCAGAAGAACCTTTGGACATCGCGCCCAGGGACCCCATACCACGGTAAGACTTGTAAGAACGCCCCTGGTACAGTTCAATTTCCCCCGGAGACTCTTCGGTACCTGCCAGCATAGAACCCACCATGACAGCAGCAGCACCTGCAGCAATCGCTTTAGCAATATCGCCAGAGAAACGAATACCGCCGTCGGCGATAACCGGAATGCCTGTCCCTTCCAGTGCTGCAACCGCATCAGAAACGGCGGTAATCTGCGGAACGCCCACACCGGTAACGATACGAGTAGTACAGATGGAGCCAGGACCGATACCGACTTTAACCGCGCTACAGCCTGCTTCGGCCAGAGCGCGTGCGCCTGCACCCGTAGCAACGTTACCGCCGATGATCTGCAGATCTGGGTATTTTGCACGTGTTTCGCGGATACGCTGCAGAACGCCTTCAGAGTGGCCATGAGAGGAGTCGATCAGCAGAACATCAACACCGGCGGCAACCAGCGCATCAACACGCTCTTCATTACCTGCGCCTGCACCAACCGCAGCACCCACGCGCAGACGACCATGCTCATCTTTACAGGCGTTAGGTTTACGTTCTGCTTTCTGGAAATCTTTTACGGTGATCATGCCGAGAAGATGGAAGCTTTCATCAACAACCAGCGCTTTCTCAACACGTTTTTCGTGCATTTTTGCAAACACAACATCACGCGCTTCACCTTCGCGTACGGTTACCAAACGCTCTTTCGGCGTCATGTAAACGCTAACCGGCTGGCTGAGGTCGGTCACAAAGCGTACGTCACGGCCAGTGATGATACCGACCAGTTCGTTGTCTTCCGTTACAACCGGGTAGCCTGCAAAGCCATTACGCTCGGTCAGTTCTTTCACTTCACGCAGCGTGGTAGTTGGCAGTACGGTCTGCGGGTCGGTCACCACGCCAGATTCGTGTTTTTTCACACGTTTAACTTCTTCGGCCTGGCGCTCGATGGACATGTTTTTGTGGATAAAACCGATGCCGCCTTCCTGAGCCAGGGCAATTGCCAGGCGTGCTTCCGTCACGGTGTCCATTGCCGCAGAGAGCATAGGAATGTTCAGGCGAATGGTTTTCGTCAATTGCGTGCTGAGGTCAGCTGTATTCGGCAGAACGGTAGAATGAGCGGGAACGAGGAGGACGTCGTCAAACGTCAGGGCTTCTTTAGCGATACGTAGCATGGGCAATATCTCACCTGGGAGGTTATTAAATATTGCCGCGGCATTATACAGAGCGTAACCGATTGCATCCACACTTTTTTGCAAAAAAACCTTGCGCTCCTCTGTGAGCATGTTACTTTCGATTGAATAACCTGCTGATTTAGAATTTGATCCCGCTCACATGTTATCCTCTCAAACCACCTCAATTTTTACCGTAAGCCGCCTAAACCAGACGGTTCGTCTGCTGCTTGAGCAGGAAATGGGACACGTGTGGATCAGCGGCGAAATCTCGAATTTCACCCAGCCCTCTTCAGGCCACTGGTATTTCACGCTTAAAGATGACACCGCCCAGGTACGCTGCGCGATGTTCCGCAACAGTAACCGCCGGGTTACCTTCCGCCCGCAGCATGGACAGCAAGTGCTGGTACGCGCCAACATTACGCTGTACGAGCCGCGCGGCGACTACCAGATAATCGTCGAGAGCATGCAGCCTGCGGGCGAAGGTTTGCTGCAGCAAAAATATGAACAGCTGAAGGCCAAATTACAGGCTGAGGGGTTGTTCGATCAGCAATACAAACAACCGTTGCCCTCACCGGCCCATTGCGTCGGGGTGATCACCTCGAAAACCGGGGCTGCGCTGCATGATATCCTCCATGTTCTGAAGCGTCGTGACCCTTCCCTGCCCGTGATAATTTACCCAACCGCCGTACAGGGTGATGACGCACCCGCCCAGATCGTGCGTGCCATTGAACTGGCTAACGCACGTCAGGAGTGCGATATCTTAATCGTCGGCCGTGGCGGCGGATCGCTGGAAGATTTATGGAGCTTTAACGACGAACGCGTGGCACGGGCAATATTTAACAGTGCCATTCCGGTCGTCAGCGCCGTCGGTCATGAAACCGATGTCACTATCGCTGACTTCGTCGGCGACTTGCGTGCACCTACGCCGTCTGCGGCTGCCGAAATTGTCAGCCGGAATCAACAAGAGCTGCTACGCCAGATTCAGTCTGTACAGCAACGCCTGGGAATGGCAATGGATTACTACCTTGCCAACCGTACCCGTCGCTTTACTCAGATCCATCATCGCTTGCAACAACAGCACCCTCAGTTGCGTCTGGCACGCCAGCAGACCTCACTTGAGCGTTTGCGTCAGCGGATGAACCTCGCCCTGGATAATCAACTAAAACGCGTGGCGTCACGTCAGTTGCGTATTACCCAGCGATTGAACCAGCAAAACCCGCAGCCTCGGATTTATCGTGCCCAGACGCGTATTCAGCAACTGGAACATCGTCTGGCACAGAACATTCGTACACGGCTAAGCGATCAACGTGAACGCTTCGGCAATACGGTGACACATCTGGAAGCTGTCAGCCCGTTAGCCACGCTGGCGCGCGGCTATAGCGTGACCACAGCCAGCAGCGGCCAGGTGCTAAAACAGGCCAGACAGGTAAAAGCTGGTGATGTCATGAAGACACGACTGGAAGATGGCTGGGTGGAGAGCGAAGTCACGACTGTAACCCTGCAGAAAAAGTCACGCGCCCGTAAGGCGCGTTAAGTTTTCCTACTCCACGCAGGTGGCAAAACCTGCTGTTTTCTTAGCGTCGATATACGAATTCACCGAGCCATTGGTCTGGTTAACGCCGCAATAGTTACTGCCGCACTTGGTGCCCGACAGATAGGCATAGCTTGATGTCGATGGCCACCCTGAGCTGCTGAAGACGGAAACCAGTGCTTTCAAATCATCCAGCGACGCAGCCTGGCTTAGGCTACCGCACTGCGCCGCTAAATCCCATGTACTGGTATCCACCGTATGTGCCAACGCCCACTCTTCTTTGTTGAGTAAAATAAATAACGGCGGTGTTACGCCTGAAGGCAACTCTGCCACCAGCAGCGGGCGATGTAACATTTTACCGTTAGCGCTTACTGTATCAGGCATATGTCCCCAATAATGAGCCTTATCAGTATCCGGGCTGGTTGGTACCGTGAAGATGGTATCCAGCGACGATTGCAGCCGGGTATCGCTCACTAATGTCGCAGTCAGCGTTGTTTTCAACCCCAGGCTCTTGTCCTGACTTAGCGTAAAGGTTGCCTTGCCATCCGTGCCGGTCGTTCCTGTAAAAACACTGGCGGCAGTTGTCATATCGCTGATATCACTTGCTGGAGTCAGTTCTCTGAGAACAAGGTTGTCACCTCCCATATCAGCTTCTACATCACCATCAGTAATCACTACGCCCGCCCGGTTCGTCGAATCACTGCGAGAAAGGGTGAAACTCGCACCCGACACCGGATTACCACTACTGTCTTGTACGATAACCGTTAATGGCATGGCATCGCCTTTTTCTGCCACGGCGGCATCTTTTTCCGCCTCCATCGCCGTTGAGCTCAACGTAATCGACGATGCCGTTATACGGGGATCAACCAGACACACCTGCGCAGCCGTGGCACCTGAGCTACTTGTTGAACTGTTACCACCACTGTTCAGCTGAACAAACTGATAATTCCCGGTGCCTGCCTCGCGATCGGCCGCCCACCAGAATTTATTTGCCCCAACCGGCCAACCGTAAATCGTCCCGATACCACCGGAAGTCCTCATGTTATCGATATACAGCGTTTGCATATCAGCCACCAGCGGCTGATAGGCTAAATCGCAGCCTGTTGCACCCGCTTCCTGTGCCTTTGCCGCAGTAACCAGCGGCCAGACTTCGTTGTTATAGGTATATGTTGAACTGTATGATGACATCTCTGCTGCCAACAAAGGACGGCGGAAGGTCACTCCCGCGCTATTCGTCGCCGTTTCCGGCATGTGGCCCCAGTAATTTGCTTTATCCGTATCCGGGCTGGTCATCACGGTGAACACGGCAGGTAATGACTGTCTGCTCTCACTCAGACCATCGATCGTCGCCTGCAGCGGCGTGATAAATCCCGCACCGTTATCCTGACTGATGTCCAGCGTCAACGTCCCATCATCCCCGGTAACCGTATAATATTCGGCGCTGCTGGTACGCCCTTCTTCATGGTTAATCTGCATCATGGCGGCATCGCTGCTGTTGATGTCTTTACTGGCACGTCCTGTACTCTCGCCTCGCGCAAAAATCACTGGTGTATTTCCGACAGGATTGCCCTGCGCATCCAGCGTCGTTATCACCAGCGGAATAGTTTCACCCACCCTGGCTTTAGCGTACCCCTCACTCGCGATATACAGCGATGATGTCAGCGTGAGCTGTGTCGCGACGGCATGCGCATTTTGCAAACAGGAAAAATAGAGTTTTTCACTCCAGAGTTGCGAAGTAATGCCGTTATCTCGGAGATTGAGCGATTTAACATACCGGTTTTCACTGCTTCGGCTGAGATCGACCGTGCTGTTTTGATAGTTTTTTTCATCCAGCGGCCACCCCTGCTGTGTATTCATTGCCCCGCCCGGCCAGGCCTCATAGAGCGACTGCAAATCAGCAAGAGCCGGGACATATTCAGCACCACAGATGTTGGTAATGCCATGATAATCTGCGGTTCCCCAGGTTTCGTTGTTCTCTTTGCTGCTGCCGGCAACACTGTCAGAGATCTCAGCGAGCAACAGCGGGCGCTTGAATACTGTACCGTTAGCCGCGGTCGTCGTTTCCGGCATATGTCCCCACATCGCTGCTTTATCGCTGTCCGGGCTGGTTGCGACGGTAAAAATAGTATCGATGCTGTCACTCACGCTGGCATTGTCATACAGCGAAGCGGTAATCGCGACTTTCGTACCGTGTGTATTTGGACGGGTAACATTGATGATTTTGCTGCCGTCTGCGCCCGTCAGTCCGCCGATTTTGGTAGAAGTATCGTTAAGCGATTCACCATCAATCACGACGGGTGACACAATACCGTCGCCACTGCCGGCTGTATGCTGAACCCCCTGGCGGGTGTAGCCGTCTCCGCGACGCAATACAAACGGCGTATCCGGTAGCGGTTCACCGCTGGCATCTTTCACTGTGACCCTGAGTTGCAGGGTATCGCCTTTCTTCACCTTTGCAGCCTGCTGAGCATCACTCCACTCAGTGGCATCAACCACCTCAAGGGTAATGGTGGTGGCGACAGCGTTGTCACTTGCCAGACAGCTGGTATAAATGGATGCGCTACCGTCGCTCCCCTCATTTCCGCTGGCAAGGGAGAGCGTTTTCCACGTCGTCGGGCTGGCAAATGTCGCTGACCAGTACGGCTCAGTAACTGGCCAGCCCTGGGTGTTGTGTATTGCACCATTGCTATTAGCGCTATAGAGCTCACTTAGTTGGTCAAGTCGCGGTAACCGCATTGTCGCACACCCACCGACGCCCGTATTACCGGCTGCATCAGCATGGGTAACCCGTGCCCAGGTTTCGTTATCTTCTTCCTGAGTGCGCGTTGCATTGACTTCCGCCGCCAGTTTGGGTCGTTCAAACGTCAGATTACCGACGGTAATGGTATCCGCCATATAGCCCCACATCTGCGCATCTGCTGTATCGGGGCTGGTAGGAACCAAAAACTTAACGCTGCGTGATACCGGTGTAGTGATGTACGAGTTAACAGGTACAACGGTGAGTTGCGTCAGTAGTCCCACGCCCTGCGGTTGCTCTATCACTATCGACGCATTGCCCTCGGCATCGGTCATCCCTTCATAAGTCATGGATGACTCAGAAGAACCGTAGGTTTCGCCCCCCATAACCAACGCGCCGTCAGTGCTGTCGCTGAAACCTGTTGTCAGGCCGTTGCGGTTTTTACCGTGTGTCATCGTGATCGTAAATTTGGCACTCGGCACCGCCAGGTTGTTCAGCGCATTCACGGAATGGACATGCATCGTAATCGGTTCGCCCACTTTTGCTGTAGCCTGACTGAGGGTCGCATCGTCGTTGAACCAGACCTCCAGCCGGGTCACCAGTTCATTACCCGAACAACTGAGGTAGTTCGCTTCCATACCGCTGAACAGTGTATCAGCACCGTTTACCAGATTGACATGCGCGGTCTCTGTGCCATCAGTATCAGCAGAGATATAGCTATGGCCAGCTGTTGGCCAGCCATAGTGCGTCGCCATCGCATTGCCGGAATGTGCCTGATACAGCGAGTCCAGTGACAACTGCCCTGGTACCTGATTAGCACCGCACTGGTTGGTTGCCGCCGTCACCGAGTTGAAAGTAGCCCAGTCTTCATGGTTCTCCACCGTCGAGCCCGTCTGCGCCGTCGCTTCAGACACCAGCAACGGGCGCTTATAGATATTGCCGGCTTCAACCACCCCCTGCATATGGCCCCACATCCGCGCCTGCGAGACATTTGGACTGGTCACTACGGTAAAAATGACGTTAGCCAAAGCTTCAGTACCGTCGGTCAGCACCACACGCAGCGGCGTCATCACGCCAGCGCCGTTATTCTGTGTCAATTCAACGGAAAGCTGACCGTCTGCACCGGTAATACCATGATAATGTTCCGGTGTCCCTGAACCTTCGATGCTCGCCAGCACCGGATTATCATTCCAGCCATAGCTCTCGCCCTCAGCTTGTGCCTGGGCATTCGTCTGCCCTTTTCGGTTCTGTTCATCACCCAGATACAGATCAAAACTGCGGTACGGTAGCGCTTCCCCCGTTACTTTATCGGTGACGGCAACCTTCATATTGATTGACTGGCCCACGTTAACCTTCGCTGCATTGGCTGTGCTGTCCATGCTATCCAGCGTAAGCGTGACAATCGGTGTCACCGCTGGCGAGGCCTTATCAACACAGCTCACCACGGAGGTGGTGCTATCTGGCTCATCAGCAACGCTACGGCTGAGCATATTGACGCCCAGATGGTTCTGGCTCAACGTCCCTGTCGAAGACGACCAGTATTCGTTGGTTCCCGCCACTGGCCACCCCAGAGAAGTGACCAGATCGCCGCGGGCAATTTTTAACCCCATAAGCTGACGCGCATCCGGCAGAATGTCACAGTCGTTATCCGCCCCGCTCCAGGTAAACAACGCCCAACTTTCATTGTTAGCCGCCACAACCCCATTTTCGCCATCTGTTTCCGCCGCCAGCTTTGGCCGTGTAAACGTGTACGTCTCCCCATCAACCGTTGCACTGGCACTCTCGGTCATATGGCCCCACATATTAGCGTTAGCGCTGTCCGGGCTGGTTAACGTCGTGAAAATCACATCGATATCGGCTTTTAACGTTACGGCATTCGTGGGATAAACCGTCAGTGGCGTTTTCACGCCAGGACCATTGGTCTGCGTAACCGTGACGGTAGCCTTTCCGTTAGCATCAGTGGTACCGTGATATTCAGTGCCCGGCGTAGTCAGTTCAGTATCCCCCACGTGCACAGGTGCGTTATTGTTGACCTCTCCCTGGCGATTCAACGCGTCACTACGGGTGATAACAAATGCCGTATTACCAACGGCCTCCCCCTGACAATCACGCGTAGTAATGCTCAACGTAATGCTCTCTCCAGCCTTCACCTTCGCCGCCTGCAACGTATCATCATAATGATCGGCCGAGATCGATATTGGATCGCCCGCCGCCGCTGCGATGGAAATCGGTATCTTCTGACTCAGCAACGAGACGGTATTATTAAATGGCGTGCCGGTCGTGGTTTGCAGATAGAGCGTGGTGGCGGTATCGGCATCAATTTGCGGCCAGACGACAAACTGCCGTCCAGCCATATTTTGTGCACAAAAGGTCTTATTGGCGGCAGGCTGTGGATCCAGCGGCTCGTCCGGCGTACTGGCATCTGCCCAGATGAGTTCAACGACAGGCATCTGACTTGCCCAGCGTAATGGTGGTATAGCGAAAATATCGCCTTCGGTGTCAACAGGGTTCACCAGTTGCAATGCACTCGGCGTATCATCAGTGCTGAAGTCACGGGGCATCGCACTAAAGCTGACAGTGTTTGTGTCCTCCGGATTAAGCAAAACACTCCCCTGATAAACCGGAATTGTCGCGCCATCGGCCTGCGGGACAGTACCGTTGATGGCATCTGTGGCACTGCTCAGTTCCTGCCAGGCACCGCTTTTCAGCGCCGCAGAGGCGGGCAATGCCATGCAGTCAACAAACAGCAACATAGCCAGTAAGAAACGATACATTTTATAACGACGCAGATTGCCATCCATGAGCGATATCCACTTGTAATTTCGGGAGATTTTTCAACACCTTTTGCTTAGCGTGCGGCTAAGCAAAAGGCATGGAAAAGGCCATCCCCTGCGGGAATGGCCTTGGTGAGTATTACCTGCGTTGGTAATCGATTGACAGTCCGTAACCCTGGACACCATCGTTGCCAAGGGTAACACCACCGCTCTCGCCGTTGTCGAATGCCGTTTTCGCCTCAGCATTGGTGACAGGAATAACCAGATCGCTGTTGTTGAAGCTTTCGTTGACGATACCGCCCGCCGCGCCAAGCTGCAGGCTGGTCCCGGTAAATTTCCAGCGATAGTTATAGCTGCTGGTAACATCTTCACCGGTATCATAAGTATTGTTGCCGTTTTTATCTTTCCACAGCAGAACTTTATAGGTGGTATTGGTTTTGAGTTTGGTGGACGTATTACCCAGCAGGTTCGCCGTTGTTCCAGACTCATAGATAGCCACTTTCACGTTATCATCAACAACCGGGCCTTCCGGAATATCATCGTCGTCCGCACCGCCGCCCGCGTTGGTGGAAAGGTCATTCAGCAGTAAGACTGTCGCGACATTCGGATCACCGGTGGTTGTGGTTGGCGTAATCTTGATACCAAGATAATAATCAGCATCATCGGTCTGGATGGTGTAGGTGTCCTGGCCCGTCGTTCCACTAATCTCTTCAGCATCCGAGCCGTCCTGGTTCTTCGAACGCACCCAAATAACAGTGGCTTTGGTGGCAGTATTGCCCGTATCCAAATCGCCTTCTGTATCACCAATCGCCCAGTTGACTGTTACCTTATCGCCAATATGGAACTGCTTATCACCGTCGCCGGAGCCAATAGTACGACTGCCGCGATCGATAGTGACTACAACGTGGTTCTTATCAGTTTCCGCAACCTTATCTTCCGCCCGAGTGATCCACGGAATCGTCCCCTGGATAGACCCTGTGCTATCAGTCAAAATCTGCCATTGACCGCTTTTTAAATTGCCGTCCGCCGCCATTGCCGGAACCGAGCAGTATCCTGCAACCACCAGCGCCAGAGCGACCCTGGTCAATCGCCTATTAAATAATACCTGCATTAAGACTCTCCTTTTTCTTCAACAATCAGCGGTAAACTCACTGACGCTATTTCTGGCTATACATCACCCGTATGCCGTAACCCTGAACGCCATCTTCCTCATTGGCAGTAAATTTTTGTGCCGCCTCTTTATTGGTTATTGGCAGCACTAAATCTTCATTACGAGTATTGGCCAGCGCCCCGGTATGTCCGTTGGTGCTCTGCCCGATAAATTCCCACTGGTAGTCGTACCGCGTCATTTCATCCTCCACGAGCTGCTCTGACATTTGGAACACGCCATCGTTGTTTTTGTCGCGCCAGAGGACGAAACGGTAGGTATTGTTAAGTATGGGGTGGCGGTCTTCCTTGCCCGCCAGATTCGCCGGATTTACCGCTTTTAACTGATAGATGATGGCCTTGAGGTCAGTGGTGCTCTCACTCAGGAAAGTAATATCGACATAGTTGCTATCGCCATAAGCATCCTCTTTGACCTTCCAGCGGAAGGCTCCCGGCAGCGTACTCGCCAGGGTGATTGTCCCTGCAGTTTTATCGCGGCTGGTGATGAATACACAGGGTGTTGTTGTGGTGCAGGCCGTCGACCCTAATGTAACTTTGTTGTCGTTACTGTCGTACAACTCAGGAGTCATTGCCTTATCGACCAGTTCGTTGCCATTGCTGTCGGTACTTTCACCAAAAGAATCCGTTAGCAGTACCCCCATTACAACACCATCTACGCCATCTGCCAGTGCGCTGGCAGCATGGCTACGATCGGTACGATCGGCATCAGCAATATTATCGACAACGAGCTCAATCTGACGATTCTGCTGAACCGTTATTTCCGCAACGCCCGAATTCTGTTTATTGCCCTTTTCATCTTCCAGGGTAATACGTACTTTCCAGGTGTTTTGCGCTAGTCGTGCTTCTTCTGTGCTGGCATTCACCCATGCAGGAAGCACCAGATTCCAACGGTTGTTGTTGCCTTCGGTGAGCGTATTGGCTTTGACCACGGGCATAACCAACGTGCGATTCGCATTGTTTTTCGCCTGCCACGATGCCGTCACTATCTTGTAGCGATGGTTGATTAACGCGTTGATCGTCCATTTACACTTTTCCAGCCCCACTCCCGCTTCAGGCTGATCCTGGATGATGCATTCGGGGTGTTCATTGGTTGTATCCGCCTTCAGCCACAGGGTGACATCAAGAGGATCTTTCTCGCGATACTCAAGAACAATAAAGTTATTACGATCAACAAAATCGGTACGACTCCCGATTAACGAATGTTGTGTTTTTACATTTTCCGGATCAAGTTGTGCTGCTATCGGTGTACCAAACTGATACGTCAATGAAGCACGCATACTTAAGTCAGTGTTGTCTCCGGTACCCGCTTTATAATCGGTACTCAGCGTAACCAGAGGAACTGGCGTGTAGCTAAGACCAACCGTCAGTGCATGCGGATCTTTTTGCAGATTATCGGTCCCGAACAACGCCACTTCATCGCCATAATACTGTTCATAAATTAGTTTTCCGCCAAGTTGCGGATAAAAGGGTAACCACGCTTCAGTACGAACATCCCATCCCCGTGCCGGGCGTTCTTCGTAGAATTCAAAATCTTTAGAATCTTTCCAGCCTGACAGCGGATGGTAATAGTTACCGGAAAAACGCAGAAAATCGGTCCATGCTTCACTGCCTAAACCCAGTCGGCGATGACCACGCGTAAAATCGTAGTCATAAAACATGTTGCCGCCCAGTAGCCAGTTTCCAACATTCTGCCGCACACCAAACCCCAGATTACCAATAGTACGATCTTCTTTACGCTGGGCTGAAAGCTGGCTAAAAAGCAGCGTCTGCTGGTTATCATACCAGGGGACAAAATAATCCAGACTACTGCCTTCCAGATTACCCCCCTCGCCAATCGCCAGATTAGTACGCACCTTGCCATAAGGTGACAGGAGTGATTCAACGCCAGATTGTGCAGATGACGTGATTTGTCCCTGAAGATAGCTTCGGGCCTGAGATTCAAGGGCTTCTGGTGTCAGGTTATCGAACCCTTGAGTGGCAGAATTAATAAAATAGTCGGCACCTTTATCCGTATATGCTTTGCCGCTATTATCCTGTTCCGTTTTTTTCGCAGAATCGCTCGCTAAATCAGGCAATGCTGATTCACTGAGTTCTCCTGAAATAGTCGATGCATTAGCACCTGAAACTGAAATAGCCACACAAGGTAGCCACAGCAGAATAAAAATGCGCATCCATTGCGCCATACGACAACCATCCTTGAGTTCATCGCAGTGATTAATATAATATTATTT